>JBAXXU010000034.1:0-34632 GCA_037127735.1 Bacteroidota bacterium | reverse complement strand
AACTAATGCCACGAATGTGGCCTGATATGAATAACCCCCGGCGCCAGCCGGGGGTTTTGGCCAACAAACAGATATCAAGCCCTGAAAGGGCGTAATATGGTTTGTGGTCACGCTCCGTTGGAGCTTAATAAGAAGCTTTTTAATGAATTAAGAACAACGAACAAACGAATAGCGAAATCAGAACTGTAGTTAATTTCTTAGTTCAACATTCGGATGTTCTTCATTCTTACTTCTAATTATTTCCCTCCTGGCGAAGAACTTCGTCAATGCAGCAAACCTTCGCTAAAGCTTCGGCTTGCGAAGCGAGACAAAATGTACCGCCTTCTTTATGGTTTCTCGTCGTCCGTGATTTTATTCTACTCAGGAGTGAGGTCGTGGAGTTGACAAACGGGTTGATCAATCTTCCGTTCCGGCCCGGATGTACCCGTTTCCGGGTTATCGAACCTGGCGGTGAGTATGTTATCAACGTTACCCTTTTGTTTTCTTTGTAGGAAAAATTCCTACAAATAAATAGTCCTTCCCCTTACAAAGATTTCAGTATTTCACCTACAAGCAGTACCAAAGTAATACTTTAACTTGCATGGTTAATTGAAAGGTAAAAGATGCGGCAAAAAAAGGTAAAAATATGTGCAGTACATGGATCTGCAGTACAAGGTGTTCAACAACCATTCGAGATTTCAATGGTAACCGGAATTGAAGAAGCATCGGGCATCTCGCTCGAAGTTATGGTTTACCCGAACTCATTAACTGATATTCAGTTTACGAAAAATTTAATTATTTAAAAATTCTTAAATAATTCGAAGTAAAAAAGTCTGTAACTGTTTAAAATTTATTAACTTAGTACTTTGCAGGAATAAAACTGATTCACAATAAATTTTCGAAATTGCTTTTTGCATGAAAAAACGAGTCAACTCTTCTTAAGATTCAAGGAACGGGATATTGCCGACCCAAAATTATTTTTATAATTGGCTGATATCATTGATTTTACTTTGATTTATTAATATATTTGTTTAACAAAAAATGTATAACATTTAGAAATAAAGGAATATAAAATATAGCGTTTAGCTGAGTTCTGTACTTGAAATCGACCAAAAATTACAATCCCACAGAAAAAGCAAGCGCCACGTGAAAGCGTGGTCGTTGCTTTAATGTTGTGGGAAGGGCTCTTGGTCGAGCCTCAAGTACAGCGTAGGCAATCTGGCCACGCTGTTTTTTTGTCCGGTAACCTATTAATTATTGCATCGAAAAAATAAATTGAATTTTTTTTATACAAATTAAACAATCAAAATATGAAAAAGTTATCGTTTGTATCAGCCATTTTCTCAGTACTTCTCGCCGGGCTACTCTTGCCACTCTTGTTTAGTTGCAAAAAAGAAGACCCTAAGGTTATTCCTACCGTAAAAGTTGCATCTGTGACCAATATTACAACGACCTCCGCTACCTCTGGCGGTGAAATTACTTCTGACGGCGGTGCAGAAGTAACAGCGCGCGGAGTATGTTGGAGCGTCAATCAGAACCCAACCACAGCAGATAATAAAACTTCCGATGGATCAGGAACTGGTAGTTTCACCAGTGTAATTTCCGGCTTGTCATCTGGTAAGGCATACTATTTAAAGGCATATGCAATTAATGAAATCGGAACAGCCTATAGTAGCCAGGTTACATTCAATGCATTAGCATTGATACCCGATTTGACCACCGCTTCGGTGTCAGCTATCGCAACCACCACTGCAACAAGCGGAGGTAATATATCGAGTGATGGCGGAGCCTCAGTTACAGCCCGTGGAGTTTGTTGGAGCTTGTCAGTTAGTCCAACCACGGCATTAACAACTAAAACATCGGACGGTATAGGAACCAGGGAATTTACCGGTAGCCTCACCGGATTAACAGCCAACACAACTTATTATGTACGGGCTTATGCTGTAAACAGTGTTGGAACTGCTTATGGCACTCAGGTAAGCTTTACTACAAGTGCTGAAGCTTCAACAGTACCGGGAGCGCCAACAATAGGAACAGCAACAGCAGGAAATGCACAGGCTACGGTAACATTTACAGCACCGGGTAGTAATGGAGGCTCTGCAATAACGGGTTACACGGTAACTTCAAATCCAGGAAATATTACAGCCACCGGTACTGCAAGCCCGCTTACAGTAACAGGTCTTACCAATGGAACAGCTTATACCTTTACAGTAGTTGCCACAAATGCCATAGGAAACAGTTTGGCAAGCGCTGCTTCAAATTCAGTAACGCCTTCAGTGCCGGCAACTGTATCCGACATTGACGGCAATACTTATAATACTGTTACAATTGGCACCCAGGTCTGGATGGCAGAGAACCTGAAGACAACGAAATACAACGATAATTCAACTATTCCACCGGTTACTGATAATACTGCATGGGCCGCTGCAACCACAGGCGCTTATAGCGATTACAGTAATGATCCTGCTAATTCAACCACCTATGGGAGACTGTATAACTGGTATGCAGTAGATAATAATGCTGCTACTAAGGTGGCCAGCAACGGGGGCAAAAATGTATGCCCCACGAGCTGGCATGTGCCTACAGATGCGGAGTGGACAACCCTTGAAAACTACTTGATTGCTAATGGGTATAATTATGATGGTACAACCACTGGTAATAAGATTGCCAAATCCATGGCAAGCACATCTGGTTGGACTGCGTATGCCACAGTAGGCACAGTAGGTAACGACCAAGCGAGTAACAACAGAAGTGGTTTTACAGCCCTGCCGGGTGGCTTCCGTTCCACCAATGGTACATACTACACCATTGGGTACTCCGGTTACTGGTGGAGTTCTACGGAGCTCTCAGCAGCAGCCGCCTGGTACCGGGACGTGGGCTACTATCTCACCAATGTCTACAGTTACTACAACAATAAGCGGAATGGCTTTTCTGTTCGGTGTGTCAGGGATTTCTAGTTTATTTGTCTATTTTACTATTTGATTTATTTACCGCGACTTGTACTGAGAGCAGTCGATGTAAGCGGTCGAATTTTTTTAATTATGGCAAATTATGATGAACTGCCTGTATATAAAGCAACGTATGATTTGCTTCTTGAAATGTTTCGTTTTACGAAAGATTTCAGTAAGGAATTTAAATATACAGTAGGTGAAAGTTTAAAGAAGGAGACTATTGAGCTGATAACTCTGATATACAGGGCTAACAGCCGTGTTGATAAGCAGGCAATACTACAAACTGCACGTGAGCATATTGAGGTAATACGTTTGTTGGTGCGCCTGATGAAAGATATGCAGCAGATAAGCCTGAAGCGATTTGTTGAAGTGAATACAAGGGTAGAAAATGTATCGAAACAACTAACAGGTTGGCAGAAGAGTCAAAAATAAATGTTTTCCGCCGGAGTCGCTTGTCAGCCAAATGGCGGATACGCGAGCGTGCAATTTTAAATCCGGTAACCCGCTGGTACCGTAAATACCTGAAAATAATTGAACAGGTTGGAATCAGCTATAAAAGATTGTATGGGCTGAAAATGCCTTTGCAACAAATTAAGTGGTTACTTTTACAGCCCTGCCGGGTGGCAACCGTAACAACAATGGAACATACAACAACATTGGGAACAACGGTAACTGGTGGAGTTCTACGGAGAACTCAACAACAAACGCCTGGAACAGGAACATGAACTACAATAACACCAATGTAAACAGAAACAACAACAATAAGCGAAATGGCTTTTCTGTTCGGTGTGTCAGGGACTTAAAGGAAAACATACCCATGCAGGAGATAAAACTGCATGGGTTTTTATTTAATCGGCAATGCAACAATTAAGATTATTTGAGCCTGTTGACAAAAACAAGATAATTTTAGATTTGTTTCAGGCATATTTCGATGCCCGGAAAAACAAGCGTAATACCATTAATGCCCTCGCCTTTGAAAAACATTTCGAAGCCAACATATTTGCATTGTACGATGAAATTATTGAAAATATCTATAAGCCAAAGCCAAGCATCTGTTTTGTAGTTGATAAACCTGTTAAAAGAGAGATTTTTGCAGCCGATTTCAGAGACAGGGTAGTTCATCATTTTATTTTCAATTACATTTCACCGGTTTTTGAAAAGGTTTTTATCAACGATAGCTACAGTTGCCGCCAAAATAAAGGAACTCACTATGGTATAAAAAGGATTGATCATTTTATCCGCTCCTGTTCACAGAACTACACCAAAGATTGCTATATTCTTAAACTAGATATAAGTGGTTACTTCATGGCAATGAATAAAACATTGCTTTTCAAAAGAGTAAGAGAAGAATTGATTAAGCAAAAACACAAGATAGATTTTGATTTGCCTCTGGTTCTTTATCTTATACGAGTAACAATATTTAATGACCCAAAGGAAAACTGTAGAATCAAAGGAAGTAAAAGCGATTGGGCCGGTTTGCCCAAAACAAAAAGCTTGTTTCATGCCAGACAGAACTGTGGCTTACCAATTGGTAATTTAACATCACAATTGTTTGGTAATATTTACATGAATGATTTCGATTACTGGGTAACGCGAGACATGGGAATTAAATACTATGGCAGATATGTTGATGATTTTATAATCGTTCATAATGATTTATCGTATTTAAAGTCACTCATACCTGTACTTTCAAACTTTTTACTTTCGACTTTGCAACTGTCTATGCATCCGAAGAAAATATATATGCAACATTACACCAAAGGCGTTCAGTTTTTGGGTACGGTAATAAAACCTGGCAGGATATATATTGCCAACCGGACAAAAGGCAATTTTTATGCAGCCATAGAAAAGCATAATAGAATAGTACAGGAACATAAGCCAGACAGAGAAGAACAGAAGGCATTTTTTAGCAGCATGAATTCATATCTCGGCATTATGAAGCACTACAAGACATACAAGTTGAGAAGGAAAATGATTTTCAAAAACCTGTCGGGCTGGTGGTGGAATTATGTTTATCTTAATGGTGGATTATCTAAATTCGTGTTGAAACAAAAACCGGTTACACGGGGGCGATTGATGGGGATTCGGCGATGATTGTATCCGGCAATAATTGTCGGAATACGTTACCCGGCGCCGCAAAAATTACCGGGCAATTCCGGTTTGAAATCCCATCGCGTTTTCCATTCGTGGAATTGGGTGAATTTGCCCATTATTATAAAAACATAAATTTTGTTTTATAGGACAAAATCGGTAAATTTGTATAAAATAAATATTTTTGAAACCCACATGATTGATCAAAATCACAACTGCGCTTACGAACTCTACGAATCAAAACATGATCGAATATAGTTCCTTCTCAATTATACCTGGGTTCATTATACCTCTATTAAATAAATCATGTACTGATGAATACTATAAAATTAAAAACAAATATATTTGAATTAGTAGATAAACTTGATGACATTGCCACGCTTCAGGCTATTCGTATTTTACTTCAAAAACAGTTAAAAACATCACCAACTATTGATTTCTGGGATGAACTGCCGGAGAATATCAAATCTGAAATTGAATTGTCTATTCAGGAAGCTAATAAAGGTAAATTAACTTCAGATGAAGATGTTATGCTGAATATTAGGAAAAAATACGCTATTCAATGAAAGTTAATTGGACTAACCAGGCAATTAAGTCATTTGAATTGAATATTGAATGGTTAATTGAAAATTGGACTGATAATGAGACTAAGAATTTTATAATTCAAACAGAACAATTAATTGCCAGAATTAAACATAATCCGTATATCTACAGTCAATCCAACAAAAAGAAGTCAGTTCGTAAAGCCAGAGTGAACAATATTGTCAGCATGTTTTATATTGTTCGCCCAAGGAAAAAGGAAATTAATATTCTGCTGTTTTGGGATAATCGGCAAAATCCTAATAAATTAATCTACTAATATGCTAAGACTGTCCATTGGAACGGAAGCCAGCACATCATCACATTGTTATGGTGTTGTGATAGAATTTAGCATCATAACTCAGTTTTTTTTAACCTTTAAAGAATATCGCTTAGCTTATTTTGTCTGCCACGTAATGAGTAACGACTGTTCTGAGGTTGAGCCTGCTCTTTAGGGTGGTCGAATTCATAAAATATATGGCACCCACGATGAATTGCCGGTTTACTCCGTTGGATATTTTGCGATAAACCCGGTTACACGGGGGCGATTGATTGTGATTCAGCGATGATTGTATTCGTCGGCAATTGATATTCGGCAACAATTGTAGAGACAAGGCATGCCTTGTCTCTACCGGGAACCAACCCGGCGCCCGGAATCCGCAACCGGAATTGCCCGGCAATTCCGGTTGGAAATCCCATAGCGTTTTCCATTCGTGGAATTGGATGAATTTATGATTGGAGATCCCTGAGCATATTGACTCCCTTGGTTGTTTGATTATCAGCAGGTTTTATTATTTAGGGGTTTAAAACCAATGTAGTTTAGTTAAGCCCTGAATATCTGTTTTTGTAAATATATCATTATTGTCCGGCTAAATTCCATTGCGTCCCTACGGGACTTTTGGGTTAAACTGCAACTTCTTTTCTACCGATATATTGTCCCGATGGGACAGTCCCGTCAGGGACTTAATATCGGTAGAAATGAAAGTCACCCCATGAAATAAGCAGTGTAGCAAAACCTGCCCAATTAATTCCCGGTAAATTCAAGCCCCGGGAATTTGAGACTGCCCTTCCTGCTTTCAGCGTTGAAACACCCGAATATTAATCCTGAATGGATATCATTTATTATTTCAAGAAATTTGTTTGCTAATATATTTAATTTCAATTATTTGAAATAAATATTCCGGTGCTCTGCACCTTTGCCCTCTGTGATAAACATTTATCTACAAATATTATGGTGCTACACACCTTCCCGGGCTATACAATGCAGCAGAGATACATGCAGAGCAGAAAATGCGCTTACTACTCTTCCCCAAATTCTTACCCTCAAATAAAAAACCGCCTGAAAATCAAGCGGTTATCTATTATATTGGCGGTGCGGACGGGACTCGAACCCGCGACCCACGGCGTGACAGGCCGTTATTCTAACCAACTGAACTACCGCACCATTTATCGAGCTGCAAAATTAAGAGAATTTTTAACTATCCAAAATAAATCCTGTTAAATTTTCTCTTAACTTAATATCCAATCCGATTTACATGAAATCAAAGTTAAAACTGCTATTTATGAATTATCGGGTTGCAAATATTCAAACAAATAATACATTTGCCAGAGAATTGAAAAACACCTGTATGAAACAATTTTCTATTCTGTTTTGCTTATTTCTTTTATTTAGTAAAATATCTTATTCTCAGATACTTACAGACAGTAATCTTCCAATAGTAATCATAAATACCGATGGAGGTATTACAATACCCGATTCCCCTCGGATTCTTGCTACAATGAAAGTAATTTACCGTGGAGAAGGCTTACGGAATTTCATCACAGATCAGGATTCAGCGAAATATCTAAATTATAACGGGCGGATAGATATAGAGATAAGAGGTTCCAGCTCGCAGGAAGTCCCAAAAAAGCAATTTGGCCTCACGACATTTAAAGATGATAACATTTCGAAAAACAATGTAAGCCTTCTTGGCCTCCCGGACGAAAATGACTGGATCCTCAACGGTCTTGCTTTCGAACCATCACTTATACGCGATTACCTTAACTATAATTTATCGAGGATGATTGGGCAATATGCAAGCAGAACTGTTTATTGTGAAGTAATGATAAATGGCTCTTATAACGGTCTTTACGTCCTCGAGGAAAAAGTAAAACAGGGACCCGACAGGGTTAATGTCAGGAATATAGAAACAACCGACAACACTTATCCTAAAATTTCGGGTGGGTACATTACAAAAGCTGATAAAATAGCCGGCGGTGATGTTCTTGCCTGGACAATGTCAAGTTATATCGGGACAAACGATGTTACATTCGTTCATGTCCAGCCAGAACCGCGAACCGTCACCCCTCAGCAAAATGATTATATTAAGTCCGAATTTCTAAAGCTGAGCAATACACTATATTTTAAAAATGCATCTTTTGAAACAGGTTATCCGTCGGTAATTGACGTTCCTTCATTTATCAATTATATGATAATAAATGAGTTCTCAGCAAATGCCGATGCATATCAATATAGCACGTATTTTCATAAAGACAGGAACGGTAAATTGAGAGCAGGGCCAATCTGGGATCTTAACCTGACTTATGGGTATGACTTATCAATTTGGGGATACGACAGGAGCAAAACCGATACATGGCAGTTTTCAAACGGTGATAATGAAGGCCCGCAATTCTGGAGAGATCTTTTCAATAACCCGGAGTTTAGATGTTACTTGTCAAAGCGGTGGAATCAACTGATCGCACCCGGACAACCATTAAATTATTCAGTTGTTGAAACATTTATAGACCAGACAGTTGCAAACATAACTGAGGCTTCTATCCGTGAAAATTTACGATGGGAAACTGTTCCCAACCTTTCTGCTGAGATAACTAAAATAAAGGATTTCATGAAGTTGAGGATAAGCTGGATGACATCAAATATTGGTCCCTTCTCAAATTGCAGTAATGTGGAAATTTCTCCTCTTGTAATCACCAAAATCATGTACAATCCAATTACAAGTTTAGATTTTCCAAACGCCGATGATCAGGAATTCATTGAAATAAAAAATACAGGGAATGAGACTGTTAATTTGACAGGGGTTTATTTCAGTGGAACAGGATTTGTTTATCAATTTCCTCCCTACGCTCAGATTCTTCCCAATTCTACCAAAGTACTTGCAAGCGATATGGAAGTTTTCAGCGCCAAATATGGTTTTGCAGCTTCGGGACAGTTTACGAGGAATTTATCGGGCAAAGGGGAGAACCTTGTCCTGGCCGATGGTTTTGGTAATGTAATTGATAATGTTTATTATTCTAACCTTCCACCCTGGCCGGATGCCGATGGCAACGGAAATTATTTGGAATTGACCGACCCGTTCTCAGACAATAATATCGGCTCAAGCTGGACCGCTTCGAGTGGAAATTTAGTATCTATCGGGGATGTGGTAGATACACAGTGGCTTAAATTCTATCCATCGCCTGTTACCGACAATCTGGTAATTGAATCAGACGGGAGAAAATGTATCATGCAACTTTATGATTTACAGGGATGTTTATTACAGACAATAAATATTGATTCTGATACGTATATCCTTGATATGACCTCTTATTATCAGGGAATTTACCTTATTAAAATGATTACCACTGAAGGGAGTTTTGTAAGGAAAATCATAAAAATTTAAATCCCGATCCGAAACAGTCAGCTCAACCTTAACCTCTGACTTAACCTTTTTTGGGGCCAAATCATTCTAAACGGATGGACTACTTAATGGTTTGAAAAAACTAAAATTCACACCTCCGTAATTACGATGTTCAAAAAATAATTTATGAGCAGCAAAACTTAACCCACGGGGATGCTCAAGTATAAGAAACCCGTCTTCCTTTATCACGTCTGCCTGTAAAATCATATCAGGCAGTTCTTTGAGCCATGAAAGTTCATAAGGAGGATCGGCAAATACAATGTCATACTTAACTGAACAAGTCCTTAAATAGGCCTTGACATCTATATGAACAGGTCTGATATTCCCGATATTCAACTCCTTTATTATCCGTTTTATACCTGAAATATGTTTTGGATCTTTATCAACCAGATGCACGGAAGCAGCTCCGCGTGATGCAAATTCATAACTAATGCTGCCTGTTCCCGAAAAAAGATCAAGTACGCTGATTGTCTTAAAATCAACTCTGTTACTGAGAATATTAAACAAACCCTCGCGGGCGAAGTCAGTAGTCGGCCTTGCTTTAAAGTCTCCGGGTGGAATAATCCTCCTGCCTCTGAATTTACCTCCTATTATTCGCAATTTACTGCACTGAAAAGATTAATAAAACGATGAAGTTCTGTATCATTGAATACATAACTGAAAGAGAAATTTCCTGATGGCCCGGCAAACTTAATGTTCCTTACATATATCGAAAAGTCAGAAGAAAGATCATCATATTTTTCTGTCAGACCACTGAAATAAATTGTCTCTTCCTGGTTTATATCCAGATTTTTGAATACATTAAGCACATAATAGAGAATGTCGGTAATGTTTCTGTAATTAAATGTATTACAGAATTTTAACGCGTTATGATCGAAAATTATCAGGTTGAAGAAATCTCTTTCAATATGAATATGAATGTAATTACCATGTACACTTTTCCTGCTGTGGAAAATATGACTGAATAGTGGCTTTATGTGATGCAAAGGGTGAGATTCAGGATAGTAACTATTTATAAGATCGCTAACGGGTTTTGAAACGGAGAATACAAGATGTGCATCAGGGTCACTGACTTTATTGGCAACAATCATATTGCCATCTTCCTTAATGTGATTGAATGTGAAATATTCATCTTTTTTTGCCGGATCAAAAAGTGGCGCCGGAATAAGAATAAACTTTGGGCAAGGAGTAATAAAGTAAACTTTTTTGTAATGTTTTGTAAGAAAATCATCTTTGCTGAAAAGCTCATTTATCTTATTGGCATTGAAATATTTATTCTCTTCAGGTTCAAAGGCCCTTAGAAGGACAAACTTATTCCTGATGGTATCGAGGAGACTAAAAGAGACTCCGTCAGGGCTTACCTGAACCGATAACTCATAGTTTTCAGTAGAGTTTATATCGAGTGTCTCATCAAAAAGTTCCAGAAAAGGCATATTTCGAAGTTTAAATACAAATATAAAATTAACAGGTTAGTTAAACAAAAAATATATTCTAAAAGGTAACCGCGAAGGTCGCAAAGTTTTAGCAAAGATCGTAAAGAATCTTGTTGTTATATTTTAAACCTTTTCGTACTTTGCAACAGCTCTGCATACTTTGTGGTTTAAAAAAATGCGTGATACCATTATATATAATAGTCTGTGTAAGAATCTGGGGAATATTCCCACGGATGATCAATCTGCTGCACTAAAAAAAATCGCCGCGTATATCTGCGATAACAATAATGATGTAATTTTTCTTATGACCGGATATGCAGGAACAGGAAAGACAAGTGTTATCAGTTCTGTTGTTAAAACCCTCGATCTTTTAAGAATGAGGTCGGTTCTGCTTGCTCCCACGGGGAGAGCAGCGAAAGTACTTTCATCTTACTCAGGCAAACAGGCATTTACAATTCATAAAAAAATTTACCGGCAGAAATCATCAAAAGATGGTTTGGGCAGTTTTACACTCGACAGAAATTTACATAAGGATACTTTTTTTATTATTGATGAAGCATCAATGGTCTCAAACAATTCGGGCGATTCATCACTATTCGGTAGCGGCAGATTGCTCGACGATCTGATTGAATATGTCTATTCGGGAACTGAATGTAAACTTATCATCGTTGGCGATACTGCCCAGCTTCCGCCTGTTGGTTCTGTTACCAGTCCGGCTCTCGATGCTTTAGCGCTTGGAGCATACGGGTTTGGACTGATCTCCTGTGAGTTGAAGCAGGTGGTGCGCCAGAGCGAGTCATCCGGAGTGCTCATGAATGCCACCCGCGTTCGCCTGCAGGTTGCAGAAAATGATCTTGTTCCCCCATCAATAGATTGTAAAAATTATAAGGATACAATCAGGATTACCGGCGAAGAGCTTATTGATGAGATATCAGCTGCTTACGGATCCTGCGGTATGGAAGGAACAATTATTGTTGTCAATTCAAATAAGCAGGCAAACCGCTATAACCAGGGGATTCGTAACCGGATATTCTTCAGGGAAGAGGAGATAAGTTCAGGCGATATGGTGATGGTGGTCAAAAACAATTATTTCATTCTTGATGAAGAGGAGGATGGGGCAGCATTTATTGCAAACGGGGATATTGCCGAGGTAAAAAAAATAAAGAAGTATGAGGAGAGATACGGATTCCGTTTTGCCGATATGGTACTGAAGTTTCCTGATTACAATCTGGAGATAGAGGCGAAGGTGATGATGGATGTACTTCATCTTGACACACCCGCGTTGCCTTCAGAAAAAAACAAGGAGCTTTACCAGAATATTCTGGCTGATTATCTTGATATTAAATCGCGCAGGAAACAATTTGAGGCTGTCAGGAATAATCCCTATTTCAATGCGCTTCAAATTAAATTCGCTTATGCCGTAACCTGTCATAAGGCCCAGGGCGGACAGTGGGAGAGGGTCTTTATCGATCAGGGAATGTTTAACAGGAACGAAATAACTATCGACTATCTCCGATGGTTTTATACTGCCGTGACAAGATCGACAGATAAGGTGTATCTGGTGAATTTTGCAGAAGATTTCTTTGGTTCACGATGATTTAAGAAAAAGACGACAGGCTTCAGGCTACAGGTATCAGGCAAAAGACAAATGGTCATTCTCCGATTATCTTAACTAATACCCTTTTTCTTCTTTTGCCATCGAACTCACCATAGAAGATCTGCTCCCACGGCCCGAAGTCAAGTTGTCCATTTGTTACTGCCACAACAACCTCCCTTCCCATTATTGTGCGTTTAATATGAGCATCGGCATTATCCTCAAACCCGTTATGCTTATATTGTGAGTAGGGTTTTTCGGGAGCAAGTTTTTCTAACCATACTTCAAAATCGTGATGTAATCCTGATTCATCATCGTTTATGAAAACACTTGCGGTAATGTGCATCGCGTTAATAAGTATTAATCCTTCTTGCACTTCACTCTCAGTAAGGCATTTTTCAACATGTCCGGTAATATTTAAAAAAGCTCTCCGGGCAGAAGTCTCAAACCATAATTCTTTACGATAAGATTTCATGAGATAGGTGATAATATTTGTTGAATTCAAGTCACAAATGCATCTTTTTGATTAAACAAATTTAGTGATATGATTCAATAAGCGTGTAAAAAACTACAGCAAAATCTGCTAAAAACTCATCTCAATCTTAACTAATTTATACATTTTGCACTTTGCATTTTGGTTTTTACGCTTTGCATTTATTTTAAGTTATGTCCCCAAAGAAACTAATTTGTAAAAACATCATTATATAACATATTTGCTATATCTTTGTAAGATAATTGAAGAGAAAGAAAAATGAAATGGTCTGAGTTAAAAAGAAAAGCAATTCGGCGGGGTTGGTACTTAATCCGAAACGGGAAAGAGCATGACATTTATTTCCACCCTGAAAAAGACTATGAAATTCAAATTTCACGGCACGATTCAGAAGAAATTAAAACAGGTCTTTATCACAAACTAAAAAAACAAATAGGGATTTAAAATCCGGTCGATAACATAAAACCACTACAATATGAAAACAATCGCGTTAATTGAAAAAGGGAAAGATGGAACCTTTGGAATCTTTACACCCGACTTGCAACACACTATCATAGGTGAGGGAAAAACAGTAGCCGATTCTAAAGCGGATTTTGAAAACTCGGTAAAAGAAATATTTGCTTCCTATAATGAAACAGGAAAACAAATCCCAGCCGAGTTACAAGGTGTTGAATTTGAATATAAATACGACATCGCATCCTTATTCAACTACTACAATTTTATCAATGTGAGTAAATTTGCCCGTATGGCAGGTATTAACGCCTCATTGATGCGACAATACAAATCGGGGAATCAATATATATCCGAAAATCAGATATTGAAAATTGAAGGTGCACTGCATAAAATAGCAAATGAAATTGCAGCAATTAAACTTGTATAAAAGTTTTAGTGTTTTTATTATTGAAGCTTCATATCCTTAATAATGTCACTTATCCTATTGTCAAGAATGACCTCAATCTCTTCAAATTTGTCAGCAGATTCAAGTCGGGTATTCACACTGAAATAAAATTTGATCTTAGGTTCCGTTCCGGAAGGTCTTACTGATATCTTCGATCCATCCTCGAGAAAAAATTGAAGCACATCTGACTTTATAAGATCTATGGCAGTTTTTGTCCCATTAAGAATATTGTTTGATATCTGCTTTTCGTAGTCGTTAATTCTTATAACTCTGCTGTTGTTGATCTTTTCCGGCGGATTGTTCCTGTATCCGGTCATCATAGTTTTTATTTCATCAGCTCCCTCTTTCCCTTTCCTGACAATATTTATTAGTTTTTCCTTATAAAAACCAAACTCTGTATATATATCAAGCATAAGTTCATAAAGCGACTTTCCTTTGCTTTTTGCCCAGGCTGCAACCTCAGCTACAAGTGCACATGAGGCAACGGCATCTTTGTCCCTGGCATATTCTCCGGGTAAGAAGCCATAACTCTCTTCTCCGCCACCAATATATTTTTTGATTCCTTCATTTTTCCTGATGAGCTCGGCAAAAAATTTAAACCCTGTTAAAACATTGAAATATTCAACATTAAAACCATCCGCGATCTTTTCGAGAAGATCTGTTGTCACGATAGTCTTAATGATATATTCGTTGCCCTGGTATTTTTTTCTCTCTCTGAATTGAGAAAGGATGTACCAGATGAGTATCACACCTGTCTGATTACCATTAAGAAGAATGAATTTACCTTTTCTGTCCTTAACTGCAATACCCAGCCTGTCAGCATCGGGATCGGTAGCCATTACCAGTTCAGCGCCTGTTTCGACAGCTTTGTTAATAGCCATTCTAAGTGCATCAGGCTCCTCGGGGTTGGGAGATTTGACAGTTGGGAAGTTACCATCTGTTATATCTTGTTCGGGTACGCTGATGATGTTTTTAAAACCGAACATTTTCAAAGCCGGTGGAACCATTTTTATCCCTGAACCATGAATGGGAGTATAAACAATCCCGATATCACTGAATGTATTTATAACTTCCGGATTGAGGCGCATTTTCAGAACCTCATTAAGGAACAGGTCATCGGTCTCTTTTCCAAGGATCTTTATTTTTTCTTTTTTTCCGTCAAAATGGATCTCATTTACTGATGAAATTTTTCGTACTTCATCTATTATACCATCGTCATGAGGAGCTACGACCTGACCTCCATCGTTCCAGTAAGCTTTGTATCCATTATATTCCGGAGGATTATGGGATGCTGTTATTACAACTCCACTCTGGCATTTATAATGGCGGATTGCAAAGGATAGTTCTGGCGTGGGGCGTAATGATTCAAAAAGATATACATCAAATCCGTTGGCAGAGAATATATTAGCAGTTGTTTCAGCGAAGTAGCGGCTGTTGTTTCGACAATCGTATGCTATGGCAACTTTTATTCCTGAATTTCCACATTGTTTAATAATATAATTCGACAGACCCTGGGTTGCCATCCCAAGCGTGTAGATATTCATCCTGTTGGTACCTGCGCCCATGATACCTCTAAGGCCACCGGTGCCAAACTCAAGGTCCTGGTAAAATGCATCAATAAGTTTCTTCTCATCGTTATTGAGCATTGCACGAACCTCTTCGCGGGTTTCGTCATTAAACTCATTACCAAGCCAGCTTTCGGCTTTTTTTCGGATATCGTTAACAGATAACATATTCATCTCATTATTTCAACAGTTTCATACATCTTTTCAGACTTGTTCTCCAATATGGGATGGCGAGGCCATAATTTTCTATTATTTTGCTTTTATCCATTACAGAATAAGCAGGTCTTTGAGCGGCTGACTGATAATCTTTTGTAAGAACAGGATTTACCCGGCAGGGAAGAGCTGCTTCCTTAATAATTTCAGTTGCAAAATCATACCATGTGCAAACACCTTCATTTGAATAATTATAAATACCGGCGTTCAGTGCAAACTGGTTCCTTATTACTCCTGAAACTATCTTAATGATGGCTTCTGCAAGGTCGGCGGCGTATGTTGGCGTCCCGGTCTGATCGTACACAACTCTTAGCGATTCCTTCTCCCTGGCATGCCGGAGGATAGTTTTGACAAAATTATTTCCGAATGATGAATAGAGCCACGCGGTTCTGATGATCATTGACCCCTGGTGAAGCAAAGCATGTTTTTCACCCGCCAGTTTTGACCTGCCATAAGCCGATAAAGGATTTACCGGCGAATACTCGTTATAAGGGACATTTGAATTCCCGTCATAAACATAGTCGGACGAGATATGAATGAACCTGCATTCTGATCCCCTGATTACCTCTGTTATATTTTTAACAGCAGTCCCGTTTATAAGCATTGCCTTTTCGGGTTCACTTTCCGCTTTGTCAACGAGATTATACGCGGCACAGTTGATTATCCAGTCAGGTCGGGCTTTCTTAATGAATCCTGCAGTTTGTTCCGGGTTGGTAAGATCGAGAGTATCTATATCGGTAAAAATGAAATCATACCCGTAAAAGTTTTTGGAAACAATTTTCAGCTCATTTCCAAGTTGCCCGTTGGCTCCTGTTATTAAGATTATTGCCATAATAAATTTTGTTCGGTTTTAGAAGTTATTTTCTGCATTTTTCAGTGAAGGATGTTTTAAATCTTTCTCACTGATTACCGGAACTGTTGAACCTGTTTGCCAGTTAATATCGAGAACAGGATCACTAACTGATATTCCTCTTTCATACTGAGGGTTATAAATATTGTCGCACTTGTACTGAATAATGGCAATATTGCTTAAAACTGAAAATCCGTGGGCAAACCCTTTCGGTATTAAAATCTGGTCCTTTGTTTCAGAGTCAAGTTCAACACCAAACCATTTTCCATAAGTAAGAGATTCTTTGCGGAGATCGAGAGCCACATCAAATATCTTTCCCTGAATAACTCTGATAAGCTTCGCCTGGTCGAATGGTTTCAACTGGTAATGCAAACCTCTTATTACGCCTTTCGAGGATTTTGATTCATTATCCTGTACCGGGGAAAATGAGATGCCGGCTGTCTGAAAGGCCGTCTTATTATAACTTTCAAAAAAGTAACCCCTGCTGTCGGGATAGATTGTGGGTTTAATTAATAAAAGTCCTTTAAATCCTGTTTCAAAAATCTTCATTTTTTTACAAATATTTATTTAACTCCTTCAAATACATTTATCTCTTCAGTGGCAATTCTTAAAAGGTATTTACCATACTGGCTCTTCCGGAATGGTTCAGCTAATGCTATGAGCTGACTTTTACTGATGAATCCCCTCTTAAAGGCAATCTCCTCAATACATGAGGCTTTTAATCCCTGTCTCTGCTCAAGTGTGGCAATGAAGTTAGCTGCCTGCAATAAACTTTCATAGGTGCCTGTATCGAGCCAGGCCATGCCTCTTCCCATGAGTTTTATTTCAAGGGAGCCTTCTTCGAGGTAAACTCTGTTAAGATCAGTTATTTCAAGTTCGCCGCGGGGAGAAGGTTTTAGTGATTTTGCTTTATTAACAACGGAATTATCATAAAAATAGAGACCGGTTACGGCATAGTTTGATTTCGGATTAACAGGCTTCTCTTCGATGCTTATAACCTTTTTATTGTTGTCAAACTCAACAACGCCGTAACGCTCCGGATCGGTTACATAATACCCGAATACACATGCCCCTTTCTTCAGTTCTGAAGTTTTAAGAAGAGCATCTCCGAAGCCGTGACCATAGAAAATATTATCTCCAAGGATCATACAGACAGGATCATTTCCAATAAACTCTTCACCAAGAATAAATGCCTGGGCAAGGCCATCAGGTGAAGGTTGTTCAATGTAACTGAAAGTCATCCCGAGCGATGTTCCATCGCCAAGCAGGTTTCTGAACCCCGGAAGGTCGCGTGGGGTCGATATAATCAGAATTTCCCTGATGCCTGCCAGCATGAGAACAGATAAAGGATAATATATCATCGGCTTATCATAAACCGGTAACATTTGCTTTGATATTGAGCTTGTTATGGGGTAAAGCCTTGTCCCTGAGCCTCCTGCGAGTATTATTCCTTTCATACTTTATCGTATATCGTTTCGCGTTTATGGTTATAAATACTTTGATAACATAGATTAAAACTTCATCGCTTGTACAAAGATAATATAACAAGTGAAATACGGAAATAAGCAAAAGGAAATTTTCCAGAAACCATAAACCTGTCGCCTGTCGCTTGTGTTAATCCCCATGAAAATCTATTTATTTATTATGTCAATTTTAAAAAAAATCATATCTTTGCAACCGATTTTTACACAAAATAATGTCTAACTTATTAATTATTAGTTCTTTTAAATTTAAATCATGACAGAAGACAAGAACAAGGCAACCGGTGAAGAGGTTGTTGAAACAAGTGAAGCCGCTGAAAAACCGGCAATGGAGGAAATGGCTACTGAGACCATAGAAAATCAGGAAGTTGAAACGGAAACCTTAGCAACAGATGAGGTGACTGCCGTTGTAACAGAAGAGCCCGAAAAGGTGGAAGAAATTATTGAGCCTGTAAAGGTTGAAACCAGAAGTGTTGCATCAGCTGAAGATTTTGACTGGGATGCCTTTGAGAGAGAAGAACTGCGCTCATCGCCAAAGTACAAGGAATTTGAATCCCTTTATGATGAGACCCTTTCAACCATCGCGGTTGACGAAGTTGTAATAGGAACAGTAATTCAGATGACATTACGCGAAGTCGTCATCAATATCGGCTACAAATCGGAAGGTGTTGTCAGCTTGAATGAATTCCGTTATAACCCTAATCTTAAAGTAGGAGATAAGGTTGAGGTTTATGTTGAGAGCCAGGAAGATAAAAAAGGACAACTTCTTCTTTCTCATAAAAAAGCGCGCGCCATCAATTCATGGGACAGAGTTAATGCGTCACTTGAAAAAGATGAGATCATAACCGGTTACATCAAATGCCGTACCAAAGGCGGTATGATCGTTGATGTTTTTGGTATAGAAGCATTCCTCCCGGGATCGCAGATCGATGTTAAGCCTATTCGCGATTATGATGTCTTTGTTGGTAAAACAATGGAATTCAAGGTTGTGAAAATTAACCAGGAATTCAAGAATGTTGTTGTTTCTCACAAAGCGCTTATCGAAGCTGAACTCGAACAGCAGAAAAAAGAGATCATTGCTAAACTTGAAAAAGGACAGGTTCTTGAAGGAACCGTTAAAAATATTACATCGTATGGTGTCTTCATCGACCTTGGTGGCGTTGATGGCCTTATTCACATTACGGACCTCTCGTGGGGAAGAGTAAATCACCCTGAGGAGATTGTAAAGCTCGATCAGAAACTTAATGTTGTTATTCTCGATTTTGATGACGACAAGAAAAGAATTGCTCTTGGCCTGAAGCAGCTCACTTCTCATCCATGGGATTCTGTTGATCCAAACATGAATATTGGAGATAAGGTAAAAGGAAAAGTAGTTGTTATGGCTGACTATGGCGCTTTTGTTGAAATTGCACCGGGCGTTGAAGGTTTGATTCATGTATCGGAAATGTCATGGTCACAACATTTACGCAGCGCTCAGGAGTTTTTAAAAGTCAGCGACGAGATTGAAGCTGTAATTCTGACACTCGACAGGAATGAGAGAAAGATGTCACTTGGTATCAAACAACTCAAATCTGACCCATGGCAGTATATTGACGAGAAATATACAGTCGGTTCAAAACATACCGCTAAAGTAAGGAACTTTACCAACTTCGGCGTTTTTGTAGAGATTGAAGAGGGTGTTGACGGACTAATTCATATTTCTGACTTATCATGGACAAAAAAAATCAAGCATCCTGCCGAATTCACTGCTATTGATTCAGAGATTGAGGTAGTTGTTCTTGAAATTGATAAAGAGAACAGAAGACTCAGCCTTGGTCACAAGCAACTTGAAGAGAATCCCTGGGATGTCTTCGAGAATCTTTTTATTCTCGACTCTGTTCATGAAGGCACCGTTTTAGAAGTGTTCGATAAAGGCGCTGTAATTGCTCTTCCTTATGGTGTAGAAGGATTTGTTACTCCTAAACATCTCGTTAAAGAGGACGGAATGATCGCTAAAGTTGATGAAAAATTATTATTCAAGGTAATTGAATTTAATAAGTCAGCTAAAAAAATCATCCTTTCACACAGCAGGGTTTATGAAGACGAAAAGAAAGCTGTCGAAACTCCTGTGAAGAAATCAGAGGCAGGAACACCTAAAAAAACCACCAGGAAACCAAAGACTAGTTCGGAAAAAACAACACTTGGTGATATCTCACAACTTGCTGCTTTGAAAGAAGAAATGGAAGAAAAAGAGAATAAAGCTTCTATGGAATAGAAAAAATAGTTAAATTTAGGCTATCAAAATCTTATCACTATGGATTTCAAAATTGAGAGCCGGAATAACAATACCGTTATTCAGATACAGTCAGAAAAGCTAGACACGCACATAGCTCCGGCGCTTAAGTCGGAACTTGTGCTTGTTTCAGGCAAGGGTGAAAAAAATATCATCCTCGACCTTATGAAATGTCAGTACTGCGACTCCTCTGGTCTGAGCGCTATACTGGTAGCCAACAGATTGTGTAAAAATGCCGGCGGTACTTTTGTTCTGTGCGGTCTGAATGAAGCCGTTGAACGGCTTATCACCATTTCTCAGCTCGATACCGTTCTTAATATAACAGGATCGGTTGAAGATGCTGAAAAAATGATATCTTAAAACAGACAGCTTTGCAGAGCGCGATGAAACTGACCATACTTGGCAGTAGTTCTGCATTGCCGACATCAGAAAGATATCCTTCTGCTCATGTGCTCGATGCGCATGAGCGTTTATTTTTGATAGACTGCGGCGAAGGAACGCAGATGCAACTAAGGAAAAACAGAATAAGGTTTGGGAAAATAAACCATATCTTCATAAGCCATCTTCACGGCGACCATGTTTTTGGACTTTATGGGTTGTTATCTACTTTCAGCCTCATGGGAAGGAAAAATCCGGTTCACCTTTATGCTCCTTTTAATTATCAGAAAATTCTTCATTCACACCTGAACGATTTTGATATTCATCTCAGTTTTGAAGTTGATTTCATTCCCCTGTCAGAGAAAGATCCTGTTCAGATTCTTGATGATAAATATATTACAGTAACTTCCTTTCCTCTCGAACATCGTGTTCCTGCTTTCGGATTTCTTTTCAAAGGGAAAAAATCTGAGCGTAATGTTATCAAAGAATGTATTACAAAATATCAGATTCCCACCGTAAGGATTCCTGCAATCAAAAAAGGAGAAGACTTTATTACTCCGGATGGAGTTATTCTAAAAAATGAGGATATAACACTTCCCCCGGCAGAACCTTTGTCTTATGCCTACTGTAGTGATACTAAATACTTTAAAAGGCTTTCATCATTCGTAAAAGGAGTAAGCCTGCTATACCATGAAGCTACATTCGATAAAAGTAAAGAAGATCTTGCCATGATAACCGGCCATTCAACAACTCTTGATGCCGCGAAAACAGCACTGGAGGCTGATGCCGGGAGTCTCCTTATCGGCCATTTCTCTTCGCGATACAGAGACATTTCATTTCTTGTTGAGGAGGCAAGAACCATATTCCCAAATACTTTTGCGGCTATAGACGGAAAGAGTTTTATGGTCGGGGATATTATTAATCCTTAAGAAAGAATATCTATCTTTGAACCCAATTAAATAAAAGAAACTAAATCTTGCAGGAAAAAATTTTAATACTCGATTTCGGATCTCAATATACTCAATTGATAGCCAGGAGAATAAGAGAAATAAATGTATATTGTGAAATATATCCATTTAACCATTTTCCTGTTCCCGATGAAACCGTTAAGGGGGTAATATTATCAGGGGGCCCGGCTTCGGTACGCGATAAGAATGCACCAACTCCTGATCTTTCCAAGATCAAGGGAATTATTCCTCTGCTTGGTATTTGCTATGGAGCTCAGTATCTTGTCCAAAATTTTGGAGGAGAAGTTATGCCGTCCGGTATTCGCGAATATGGCAGGGCTTGCCTTACTTCTTTTAACAGCAACGATCCTCTTTTTACTGATATTAAGCCGGCCACACAGGTTTGGATGTCGCATGCTGATACTATCGCCAGGATTCCGGAAGGATATGAAATAACAGGTTCAACAGCCGATGTTAAGACAGGAGCTTATCATATAAAGGGTGAAAATACATGGGGAATCCAGTTCCATCCCGAGGTATATCATACCACGGAAGGAACACAGATACTTAAGAATTTTATTGTAGGTGTTTGCGGATGTTCACAGAACTGGACTCCCGATTCCTTTGTCGGATCTACTGTTGCCGGCCTGAAAAATCAGTTGGGTGATGATAAGGTGATCCTGGGTCTTTCGGGGGGCGTTGACTCTTCTGTAGCCGCATTTCTCCTCCACAAGGCAATAGGTAAAAACCTGACATGCATTTTCGTTGATAACGGATTATTAAGAAAAAAAGAATTTGATAAAGTAATAGAATCATATATCGGGCTTGGGCTTAACGTTGTTGGCGTTGATGCGAATGACAGGTTTCTCGATCAACTTGAAGGAGTGAGTGACCCGGAGACTAAACGAAAGATTATCGGACGTGTCTTTATTGATGTATTTGATGAGGAGGCAGGTAAAGTTAGTGATGTTAAATGGCTCGCTCAGGGAACAATATACCCCGATGTTATTGAATCTGTTTCAGTTAACGGCCCCTCAGCAACAATCAAGTCACATCACAATGTAGGAGGACTTCCTGAAAAAATGCACCTGAAAGTTGTTGAACCTCTCCGTCTTCTTTTTAAAGATGAGGTAAGGAGAGTAGGAAAAGCTCTTGGGCTCCCTGATTTTATACTTAACCGGCACCCTTTTCCGGGCCCGGGGCTGGCTATACGATTACTGGGAAAAATTTCAAGGGAAAAACTTGAAATACTCAAAGAAGCAGATGATATTTTCATTGAAGGACTGAAAAAGAATGGACTGTACGATTCTGTATGGCAGGCCGCTGTGATACTTCTTCCCGTTGAGTCGGTAGGGGTAATGGGCGATGAACGTACTTATGAAAATGCCGTGGTACTGAGAGCAGTAGGCTCAACTGACGGTATGACAGCCGACTGGTCGCATCTTCCTTACGAATTCCTTGGTTCAATATCAAATGAAATAATAAACAAGGTTAAAGGAATTAACAGAGTCGTTTACGATATAAGCTCAAAACCTCCCTCAACGATTGAATGGGAATAGTTAAAGACAAAAGTAAACAGTATGTAGTAGTAACAACCCCCTCTTTGCGAAGCAGAGAGATTGAAAATAGAAACATGAAAAGACAAATAACGAGTAAAATGATTCTGCTATCAGCTTTAATACTGGTTACATTATCAGCCTCATCACAGGTATTGAATGAAGGGACATTCAAGATTGGCAGAACCTTTGGTCTGATCGATGCATTCTATGTTGATTCAGCCAATATGGATATGCTTACTGAAAAAGCTATTGTTGAGATACTGAAAAACCTTGATCCTCATTCTACATACATTTCCGCAAAAGATGTGAAAGAGATGAATGAGCCTCTTAATGGTAATTTTGAAGGAATAGGAGTTCAGTTCAATTTATTGCGCGACTCCATAATTATAATTGAACCAATTGCAGGCGGGCCATCAGAAAAAGTAGGCATCCGGGCAGGGGACAGAATTTTAACTATTGACGGGGAGAAAGTTACGGGAATAAATATTTCCACAACCGGTGTTCGCAGCAGGTTGATGGGAGCCAAAGGAACTAAGGTAAATATCACTGTTTTCAGAAAAGAAGAAAAAGATATTCTCGATTTTACGATCATACGCGATAAAATACCAATAAACAGTCTTGATGCCTCCTATATGCTCGATAAAGAAACCGGATATGTAAAATTGAATAAGTTTGCCGCTACAACCGAGAAGGAATTTTCAGATGCAGTTGCAGTTTTGAAAAATAGCAACATGCAAAATCTGATTCTCGATTTAAGAGGAAACGGAGGAGGCTATATGGTGGCTGCAACTAATTTAGCTGATAAGTTTTTCATTGACAAGAAACTATTGGTTTATCTACAAGGCAGAAAAACACCGCGGCAGGATTATAAATCTTCGGGTTCCGGAAACTTATCGTCCTCAAGAGTTGTTATCCTGACAGATGAACAATCAGCATCAGCCAGCGAGATTCTTTCAGGCGCTATTCAGGATTGGGACAGGGGAATTATTCTCGGAAGGCGGACTTTCGGTAAAGGACTGGTTCAAAACGGATTTTACCTTACCGACGGTTCAATGATAAGGCTGACAATAGCCCGGTACTACACCCCTTCGGGAAGGTTGATACAGAGTCCATACAAAGATGGCTACGACAAATACATGGAGAATTTTTTAAAAAGATACACCGATGGTGAAATGATGACAGCCGACAGTATTCATTTTCCTGATTCACTGAAGTTCAAAACATTGGTTAACAAACGGGTGGTTTATGGCGGCGGTGGAATTATGCCCGATGTTTTCGTGGCTGCCGATACATCCTTCACCTCATTGTATTTCAGAAAGCTTGTGGGGAAAAATGTTCTTAATTCTTTTACCCTCGAATATTATGATAAAAACAGGGCAACCCTGAGTTCTCTATTTAAATCCTTTGAAGAATTTAAGAAAAAATTTCAGTTTAGCCCCGATGATATTAAGGCCTTCATTGCAAAAGGAGAAGCTGATGGAGTTAAGTATAATGAAGATCAGTTCAACATATCGAAGGAGGAAATCCTGTTAGTATTAAAGGGACTTGTAGCAACCAATATCTGGCAGACAAGCGAATATTTTCAGATTGTGAATGAAAACGATAAAGTTATTGAAAAAGCGCTGAAGGTTATTTCAGATAAGAAGAGCTATAATACAATACTCGGATACCGGTAATCGCGGGTTAAAAATATCAGGATGAAATTGGTTGCGAAAACTCTTTACGGCCTTGAAAAAGTTCTTGCTGAAGAGCTTGTTGCTATGGGGGCTCGCGATGTACAGGCAGTAAACCGCGCAGTCCTGTTTAAAGGTGATATGAATCTTTTATACAGGGTAAATTACTGTGCCCGTACAGCATTATCGGTACTGATGCCCATAGCTGATTTCATTATCAGGTCGAAAGATGATCTTTATAATGGTGGATTGAAGATTGAATGGGATAGATTCATGAATCCTGATGATACATTTTCCATTGTCCCGGTAATTAACTCACCACATTTTGGTCATACAGGTTATGCCGGGCTTATTCTTAAGGATGCAGTTGCAGATTATTTCAGGAAAAAATCGGGAAGACGCCCTTCTGTTGATACGTATGATCCAAGAATACTTATTAATCTTCATATAAGCAATGATCTTGTAACCATATCAATTGATTCCTCGGTTGTCCCCCTGTTTAAACGCGGTTACAGGCAGGAACAGACAGTAGCCCCTCTTAATGAGGTGCTTGCAGCCGGGATACTTCTGCTTTCGGGTTGGAATGCATCAGCAACTTTGACGGATCCGATGTGTGGGTCGGGAACAATACCGATTGAGGCTGGAATGATCGCCTGTAAAATTTCTCCGGGGAAATTCAGGCAATTCTTTGGATTTCAACGTTGGAAAGATTACGATGAGGAGGTATTCGAAAAAATTAAACATGAATCTGACAGCCTGATTGGACCTTCGAATGTTAAAATATTTGGCAGTGATATCATGGAACAGACAGCGCTTCAGGCAAAAGAAAATGTTGCAAGAGCCGGATTAAGTGATGTTGTGTCAATTGCAGTGTCTGATTTTAAGAATCTTAAGGCTGTCGATAATAAGGGATTCGTGTTTCTTAACCCACCCTACGGGCAAAGACTTAAACCTGATGAAATTGATTTGCTGTATAGCATGATTGGAACAACACTTAAGCATAATTTCCCTGGAATTACAGCATGGATGATAACTTCCAACAAAGAAGCCCTGAAAAACATTGGATTAAAACATAAGGAAAAGCACACTCTTTTCAATGGTGCATTGGAATGTATTCTGCTGAAATATGAAATGTATCAGGGATCAAAGAAAAATGAGACAAAATGAAATCAGCATAAAAATGACGTTCATCCCATCAATTTGTTACTTTTATCAAAAAATGCGGCAATATTTTAAAAACCTGGAAGTGGGTTAGTAATAATTTGGTAACTTCGTTTTTTTATTATATTTGTTATCATAAAACTTGACCTTGTCTAAAGGGTGCTTAAATGAGCTTTAATATTGAGAATTATTTTCAAGACCAGACTAATGGGAATGTTATCCTTTTTTTTAAGGGCAATGTTGATTCGGATGTAATCAATCATGTTCTTGATGCGGTTGAGGATAAAATGGTTGAGATTAATGAACAATCGAGGCTAAGGAAAAAAATTTATAATGTTCTGGTTGAAAGCCTTCAGAATCTATATCATCATGTTGACAGTGTCCCGGAAGATTTTGAAGATCAGACTTCTGCGAAGTTTGGCTTACTCGTGGTAAAAAAGGTTGAAGGCGGGTATAAAATAATTACAGGTAATTTTATACATGCTGAAAACATTGAAAGACTCGAAGAAAAGATTAAACGAATTAACAGATCCAGTCAAGATGAAATAAGAGAGCTGTATAAATTCATTCTGAACCACCAGAGGATATCTGCTAAAGGAGGGGGTGGCCTTGGGCTTGTTGATATTGCAAGAAAAACAGGAAACAAACTTGAATATACATTTAAGAAGTATGATGAAAATTTCTCTTTTTTCTATCTGAATATTTTAATTAACGAAGAAAATTAATGTAATTTTTAAACCTGATATATATGGAAGCGATCATCATCGAAGGAACCCCAAAAACTCCTTCAGTTAAATTTGACTCTGACCAGGCTATTTTTGAAATAAAAGGACGTTCAATTCCAGAAAACTCAGTAGAATTTTACAAACCTTTAGTTGACTGGCTCGATACCTATAAAGAGTCACCTCTGACAAAAACAGTTGTAAATATCCGCCTCGAATATTTCAACACAAGCTCATCAAAATGTATCCTCGATGTATTCAAGAAACTGGAGGCGATACATAAATCAAAAAATGAGGTAGAAGTGAACTGGTACTATGAGGAAGATGATGAGGATATGCTTGAAGCAGGAGAAGATTACGAATCAATAATCAGAGTCCCGTTTAAAATGATTGAAATTGTAGAATAACTGAATTTATTAAGCCGAACCTTTTATCTTATTTCCTATAATAACTTCACGCGAATCGAGAAGTCTCTTTAGCAGTCTGAAATAGAGAGCAAGGTAAAGAACTATGACCATTATCCAGAGAACGATCACATTAACTTTATAGGTATCAACCTTCTTTCCGAATACCTGCTTGGTAGGCGAGTAAAAATGTGCTCTGACAAATTTATATTTGGGATCCATAAATATAGGTTCCAGTTTTTGTACCAACTCCCCATGATATTCAATTGTCTTGTTCTTTTCATTCTTGTCTGTTACAAACTCTTCTAGGGATTTATTATAATACCGCGACTGGAGTTCAAGGAAACCTGCATTGTCTTCATTCTGAAGTTTGCTTATGATGGCATCTTTTTGACTATTAGCGCTATTGTAGTATGCTATATAGTACTTTCTGACAGAATTAACATAATCGAGGGCAGCATTAGCAATTTCATCGGTTATCTTTTCCGGAGTAAGAAAATCGGCGAAGGAGAACTTAATATCAGGCAAATCGAGCATCTCTTTCTTAATTTCATTTGATACAAGGAGGAGATTCTTGTTAAAATCAACTCCTCTTGATGATTTTCCAAGTTCAATAAGAATATTGTCGAGCTTACCTTTTATTTCAACATACCAGTAATTCTTCTTGAAGTTTCCTTTACTCTTGGCTTTGTCGAATTTGTAGAATTGCTTTTCGTATTTATTGTAAATGAACTGCTTAACGGTAAGCGCCTCATAGCCCCATCTGGAAGGGATCAACTCTCCATAAATCGGAATTGCAACCGGAGGTGAAATATCGGGATTAAGTTTCTCGAACTTAACAATAATACCGCTCAGGATAATCTGCGGGATAACAAGGAAAGGGATTAGAATATAAATGGTTACCACAGTTTTAAAACTGTCGGAGATTAACAGCCCCGTCATATTTGCACCGGCCCAGCATGTGAAGAGCACGAGCCAGTATTCAAAAGTCATCCCCTTGATTTCAGTAATACCATTTCCTACAATTACAAAAGTTAATGCCTGAATTGCAGATATCGCGAACTGAACGAACACTTTTGACATTAAATAACTGTTCCAGCTAAGGTTCAGGAATGCTTCCCTCTTTAGTATTTTTCTGTCTTTTATTATCTCTTCGGCACTGACTGTCAGTCCCATGAAGATTGCAATAATTACAGAGATGAAAATATAAACAGGAAGGTTGCTGTTATCATAAAGTGTGTAATGTGGATTTTTGTCACTTTTATCAAAATACCTGATCAGAAAAGCAAGAAAAAACGCGAGAACGGGAGCCTCGAGCAAAGCAACGAGAAGATATTGAGTATCAGTAACCTTTGATAGTATATTACGTTTAGTGAAAACAACAAACTGTTTAAGCTTATTTGGGGTCTTAAAATTAATCTCTGGTATCGTGGTTCCGGGTTCAATCTTCTCCTCCTTCTTTTCAGATTTATAAAGATTACTCCAGTCAGCAGGCGAAATTCTCCGTGTGTCGGTAGGTTGACCACTTTCTGTAAATACTTTAGTTTCGACAATATTGAATATCTGTTCAGGATTTACATTTCCGCAAACGTAACATTCACTCTCATTGGAATTTGCCAGTTCAATTTTCTTTTTGAAATACTCAATTGAGTCAACAGGGTTGCCATTATAAATGAGGTACCCTCCGGTATCAAGAATAATAAGCTTATCAAACATTTTAAATATCTCGGAAGATGGCTGATGTATTACAATGAACAAAAGCTTACCTTTTCTGGCGAGTTCCTTTAAAAGGTCGAGAATATTTTCAGAATCTCGCGATGAAAGACCTGATGTCGGTTCATCGAGAAACATGATTGCCGGCTCGCGGATCAGTTCAAGAGAGATATTTAGCCTCTTTCTCTGCCCTCCACTGATCTTCTTATTGAGCGGACTGCCCACTTTCATATCCCGGATTTCGTGAAGACCCAGATTTTTCAGTACGCTATCAACTCTTCCGTTAATCTCTTTTTCAGTTAAATTATCAAAGCAAAGTTTTGCATTGTAATAAAGGTTCTCAAAAACAGTAAGCTCTTCAATGAGAAGATCATCCTGTGAAACATATCCTATGAGCCCCTTGATCTTCTCTTTTTCCTTATGTATGCAGGTACCATTAATAAGCACTTCCCCGTCATAAGGAGCATTGGTGCCATTCAAAACACTCAGAAGAGTTGATTTCCCTGCTCCGCTGGCGCCCATTATGCCAACCATCCTGCCTGATTGTTCCCTGAAACTCATGTGATGAATTCCGACTGTCCCCCTTTTAAATCTGTATTCAAGGTTGTTAACCTCATATACTACTCTGGATTCCTTAAACTCCTCTTTCAGAAATTGCATTGTGACATCCCAGTAATAAACAGGCGCTATTTTATATCCCTTGATTGATGAACCCTGACTGAAAGGATAGACCTTATCTTCCTGAAGCAACTGGCCATTCATTGAAAGTTCATTGCATCCCGTAAACCTTACAAAATAGATTTTAACAGACGGTACAAATAGTATCCAGATGTGCCCCTTTAGTAAATCCCTGACAATATGTTTTGCATCCTTATGATCAAAATCCTTAATGCCATTAATTATCAGAAAATTGGAGGAGGATGGTGTATTTGAAAATGGGCTCAGAATAAATTTCTCAATGTATTCATATTCTTCCGAAGTAATACTTAATCCTTCTTTCAAAATCCCGATAAACCCTGATTCAAGTTTATTGACTTTACGACCACCTGATTTACAGAATTCAAGTACGCGAATTATAACAACAATTCTCTGTTCATGATCGAGCTGGCCCTGTTCGTTAATCTCCTGGCAAAGCTTTCTGATTCTTATCGCGATGGCTCCTTCACGTTTTTCAGAACTGCTCTTTTCTAGTTTTTTCCTGGCTTCATCAAACTCTTTATCATAGATTGAGAGATATTTCTGAACAAGCTCCTGGTTAAGCAGATGTTTTAGAAAAGCCTCAACTACACTTCTTTTCTCATTGTTATTCCTTTCAGGTTTGGCAATAATCGCGAATAACTGCATCAGTGTTTCTAAGATCTTCTCACTCATGGTAAATCACTTTTTTTTCTTCTCCACTGAAAAACCAAATTTGCCTATTAATTGGCCAGTCTCGTAGTACTTTCCATGCGAATAGCACAGCGGGAAAGAATCATTAAACCTGAAAAGCCCCGTCTTTTTATCAAAATACTTTTCATCTGCATTCACGGCAACCACTTCTGAAATAAACATGTGGTGAGATCCCAGCTCCTTAATCTCCTTAACAATACATTCAATATTTACAGGCGATTCTTTAATAAGAGGCGCTTTTACTTTTGAGGCAGGGACAGGAGTAAGGCCCATTTCTATAAATTTATTATGCTCTTTCCCCGATTTTACTCCACACCAGTCTGTGGCAAAAGCAAGGGATTTTGTTGTCAGGTTAATAACATATTCTTCATTCTTCTTTATGATATTGTAGGAATGACGCTCCGACCTGACCGAAATATAGCACATGGCCGGATCGCTGCAAATTGTGCCTGTCCATGATATTGTTATAATATTATACTCTTCAGGTTCAGACCCGCAGCTTACCATCACTGCAGGTAAAGGATATATCATTGTGCCTGGTTTCCAGATAAGTTTACTCATATTATTGGAATGAACTTACGAGAGAATCAATATTAATCAATCATTTCCTCCCCTGCGGGTTATTAACTAAACTCTCAAGCTCCTTGACAGCCGCATCAGTCTCAACTTTGAATCTTGTGATGTACGATTCATACAATTCATGTTCCTTACCTTCATTTGCCTGAAGTTCAAATGTTTTAAGCATTAAGGCCAGATCATCCATTCCCATTATTGCAACCGACGATTTAGCTTTGTGAGCAAGGAATCCCAGTGAAGAATAATTTTTTTCCGATAAATGAACGATCATTTCATTGTACATCTCAATAGCCTGATCTTTAAAGATAAGCAGTATTTCATGAATAATTTCAGGATCTCCGTCTGATACTGAATCAAGATAATCCATTTTTATGAATTTGAAGTCCATGATTGTCTGAAAAATAAGATTTAAAAACCGTGATCCAACAATATCATACAAATATACTATTATTTTTTCCCTTAAATAAACTGTATCTCATCTTATTAATACAGAATGGGTTTTTAAATAAAAAAAATAAGTGCTACTTTTATAGTGAAATAAATCGGAAGTTATGCGATATTATCTCCATTCCTTAATTATGATGTTTGTGCTCTGTTCTTCAGTTTTGGAAGCACAATCTGATATTTCCGTTCGCCGGAAGGATTTTAAAAGTGATAAACCGGGGTTTGATGTGGCATGGAAACATGTCACCGATGGTGATGCCTATTATAATGATAAAGGTATATGGTATAGTAATGCTTTTGATGAATACTTAAAAGCTATCCTTTATAATAATTCAAACCCGGAGTTGAATTATAAAACAGGCGTATCGGCGCTTTTTTCGGATAAAAAAGAAGAAGCAGCGGAGTTTCTTTTGAAAGCACTTGAACTTAAAAGCGATGTTGCCCCTGATATACTTCTTATTACAGGGTGCGCACTTCAGTTCTCCGGCAGATTCTCTGAAGCGATTGAGAAATTTAATGATTACCTGAATTCCCCGTCTAAGAAGTCTGATGAGAACATCTCTCTCGCGAAAAAAAGCATTGAAGAGTGTAATTCTGCTCTGATTATAACAAAAGATACGTTGAGAATCGCGATAACTAATGCCGGAGCCAACATAAACTCAAACAGTGATGACTATTCCGAAATCTTTTCTGCCGACGGCAAAACACTTTTTTTTGCCTCAAGACGAGAACAACCGGGATCGGGCAATTATTATCCCGATTCTAAATTTGATGAGAACATTTTTTTTTCGCGGATGAATACTGACTCATGGGGATTAGCAGCTATTGCAGAAAAAAAACTTACAACAAAGTATTGTGAAACATCTCTTTATATTAATTCAACCAACGACAGTCTTTATATTTATGCCGGTTATAAAAACAGTGGAGATATATTGGTGTCAGTATATAAAAAGGGTCATTGGCAAACTCCCGAACCGGTTTCATTCGGGATTAACACCAAAGGATCTGAAACATCTTTTACATTCAGCCCTTCCGGACGCGAGATCTGTTATGTAACCGACAAAGGTAAGGACAATCTCGGCGGAAAGGATATCTACTTCATAAAGAAAGTAAGTGGACGCAAGTGGTCAAAACCGCAAAATGCCGGTCCATTGATCAATACTGTTTATGACGAGGAATCAGTGAGGTTTTCAAAAACGGGAGATACACTCTGGTTCGGTTCCAAAGGGCACAACTCAATCGGAGGTTTTGATATATTTTATACTGTCAGAAATCAGGCCGGAGAATGGGACACGGTTAAGAATTGCGGTTACCCTGTCAATACCCCGTGGGATGAAATTTTTTATTATCCTTCCCCGGCAGATGACAGCGCATTTTATTTTGTTTCAAACCGTAACGGAGGTTTTGGCGGTCTCGATATTTACCAGGGCCGGATTATGCCTCCTGAACCTGTTGTCGTGACGGTAACCCCGCCTGTTGAGCCTGTAATTCAGCCTGAACCTGTTTTATATCTTACGGGAAAAGTAAAAGATTCGGAGTCAGGGGAACCGGTAATCGCGAAAATTGATGTTATCGATATCAACACAAATATCGTTGTTGTAAGCGCTGCAAGCAACGATATCGACGGCAGCTACAAGGCTATCCTTCCTGGAAAAAAATCTTATTTTATTGATCTGCGTGCCACCGGATTTCTAACAGACCTGGAACGGATAGAGATTCCGGAGTCTTATGCACAAGATGTTTATAACATTGATGTTGCATTAACAAAAGTGAAGGTTGGCAAGAGGGTTGTACTTAATAACATCCTGTTTGAGTCCGGTAAATCAATATTAACTTCCGGCTCCTACACAGAACTTGACCGCCTGCTGAAAATCCTTCAGGATAATCCACTGATGAAAATTGAAATATCGGGGCATACAGATAAAACAGGAAGCGAACCGCTTAACCTTAAACTGTCCGGAGAAAGGGCAAAGGCTGTCGCGGAGTATCTTGTTGTAAAGGGTATTGACCGGTCGCGCATGGAATACCGCGGCTATGGTTCCATTCAGCCAATTTCAGATAATGCTACCACCCAGGGAAGGGCTAAAAACAGAAGAGTAGAGTTTAAAATACTTGAATTCTGATAATTATCAGATTTTTTAAGGAATATCCTTCATAACTTTGAGGTTAACATCACCCTGATCATAGTTACTATTTATATTGTTTAAACAAGATATTAATGAGAAACACTGCTTTTACAAAATTTCACCAGGATGCAGGCGCCAAAATGGTCCCTTTTGCCGGTTATAATATGCCGGTTGAATATTTTGGAATTACTGAAGAACATATTACCGTGAGAAAAAGAGTTGGCGTTTTCGACGTTTCACACATGGGTGAGTTCCGGGTTACAGGCCAAGCCTCTCTGAATTTTCTTCAATATATAACATCAAATGATGTATCAACCCTTTATGACGGAAAGATTCAATATTCCTGCTTCCCAAATGGTAAAGGCGGTATAGTTGACGACCTGCTCGTTTACAGATATGGTCCGGAAAAATATCTTCTTGTTGTCAATGCTGCAAATATTGAAAAAGACTGGAACTGGTGCGTTAAGAATGCATCACAGTTTGGACTGACAGTCGGGAAGGACATTATCAACGCTTCTGACGATATTGCACAACTTGCAGTTCAAGGACCATTAGCCCTGAAAGCTATGCAGAAGCTAACGAAAACACCGGTAGAAGATATGGAATATTATACATTTAAAGTACTGGAATTTGCAGGAATACGTGATGTGATATTCTCAACAACCGGTTATACAGGAGCAGGCGGTTGCGAGATATATGTTAAGAACGAAGACGGGCCCAAACTTTGGAAAGCTGTTTTTGAAAATAATTTTGCTGATATTTAATTTCGTTAGCGAATAGATAAGATTTTTTAATAATTTTGCACAAAAATAAAACTAGAATTTATGCAGTTAGATACGGATAAATTTATTGGTGAAGGTTTAACATACGATGACGTATTGTTAGTACCTGCATATTCAGAGGTGTTGCCTCGCATGGTTGATGTGTCAACGCAGTTTACACGTAATATTAAATTGAATATTCCTGTTGTTTCTGCAGCTATGGACACTGTCACAGAATCCATCATGGCAATTGCCATTGCTCAAGAGGGCGGCATTGGCGTGTTGCATAAAAACATGACTATTGAGAACCAAGCCATCGAAGTGAAGAAAGTGAAGCGTGCGGAAAATGGGATGATTATTGACCCCATCACCCTGAAGAAAGATGCTTTTGTGAAGGATGCGCTTGATTTGATGCGCGAAAACAAAATTGGAGGTATTCCTGTTGTGGATGATGCAGGTCATTTAGTGGGTATAGTCACCAATCGCGATTTGCGTTTCGAAAAAAACATCAGCCGACCCATTTGGGATGTGATGACCAAAGAAAATTTGATTACCACCACGGAGTTCACCGATTTTGAGAAAGCTGCAGATATTTTACAAGAGTTTAAAATAGAAAAGCTACCTGTTGTTGACAAAAACAATAGGCTTATCGGCTTAATTACCTATAAAGATATCATTAAAATTAAAGCGCGCCCCAATGCCTGCA
>JBAXXU010000033.1:0-35140 GCA_037127735.1 Bacteroidota bacterium | reverse complement strand
GATTTTCCAAATTACCGCTAATTTAGATTGCGCGGGGTAAGGAGTTCTGAACTTAGTGTTTAATATTTTTATACCACGAAGGTACACAAAGTACATCACAAAGTAACACAAAGGAAAAGAGCACTTTAAGTATATTTGTGAATAATTCAGGCTAACAAAATCAGAAAACAAGAACTTTTGAAAAAACTACTACATTTTCAATTCACAACACTATATTTGCATAAACTGACTATTTTATATATTATTTTTCGCTATTATTAGGAATTAATATATCTACTCGGTTTATCTTTTTAAAATCCTGGCTCTGACCTATACCTGATCTGGAATTTCAAATCCTTTTCGATGATATCCCTCAGCTAAAGATTGTGCATTATTATCATTCGTTATTATCTCGTATTCCGGAGAAAATAATAGTTGTTTACTACCTGCACGGTAAGACAGATTGGCAAGATGAACAAGCACAGAGCTTTTATGCCCTTCAACAATTCCGGCATTTGGTTGATTCCTCGAGCGAATACAATCTATGTAATTGGCAAGATGATCACGCAAAGGATACCGTCCATATTCCTGGGCCACAACCGTGCCTCCTTTATCAAAAACCTGCCATCCGCCTCCCATACGGCCTAAGTACATTACTCTTTTTGTACCATAAATAACAATTTTGTCACAATTCAGTTTCCATTCAGGGAAAAGATCACCTTCCCGTATTTCCGTGCCTGCTTTGGACATATATGGAGTAAATGCGCCTGTTTGAAGTGTGAGAATAAAACTACCATAATCGAAGGTTGTCATCTGGTAGTCTGGTATATCCCGCTTGTCATCGAAGAGGTAACGTCCGCCGGCACAATATACCGATTTGAGGAAGCCCGGATCACCCAGAACAAAACGGGTCAGATCCATTTGATGGATCGCACCAAGACTCAATTCGTTACCTCCTGAATAATCCCAGTAATAAGCCCATGACTTATTCCGTGAAACATTGTATGGTACCTTTGGTGCGGGACCAAGCCACAAATCCCAGTCAATGGTATCAGGAGCAGGTAAATCTTCCTTTTCCCTGAAAGGCACCGGCCCCTCATCGAGTTCCATGACCTCAACTGCAACAATCTGGCCAAGTTCACCACTTTTAATATAATTGCGAGCCTTAAAATTATATGGAGCGCTTCTGTTTTGAGTTCCACATTGCAAGATTCTTTCATATTTCATGGCAGATTCAACCATCTTCTGCCCTTCGCCAATTGTAAAAGAGACACATTTTTCGACATAAACATCTTTACCGGCCTGCATGGCCCATATACTTGCTAGCCCATGCCAGTGATGAGGTGCTGCAATAATTACACCATCCACATCTTTGTCATCAAAAACCTTTCGCATATCTCTCACACGAGTTGGCGGAAATCCCTGCTTTTTCTCAATATCGGAAATAGCAGCTCCACCACGGGTATCATCGACATCGCACACATACTTAAATTCGATGTTTTTATTCAGTTCAATAATATTCTGAATCAAATATGTTCCCCAGTTTCCTGCACCAATAAGAGCTAATATTACTTTATCACCCGCGCTCTTTGGATTTGTCGGAGCAAATGATGACTTAATTTTTGTACGGTAATCAGGAACCTTTTCTTTCAGCAGATTGGTTTTTTCAGTAACAGTTCCGTTTCCCCCTCCGGAACAAGCGCCCACCATGCTCATTCCTGCAACACCAAATGAAACATTTTTAATAAATTTTTTTCTGTTCATGATTGCTTGTATTTATTTATCATTTAAAACACCGGTCAATAAGATCTTCCTTATTTTCATTTAATGATATTATCCTTAAATTCTCTGATACACCTTTAAATGAATAAACTGAAAGAGGAAATGTCATTTCTTGTTTTATGAGCTCTTCAGATGCAGATTCAAGATTCTGATCTTTTAAATTTACCATAACAACCTTACGTGGAGCTATACAACCAATTAAGTCGGGTAAATCGTATGCTGTTAATACACCTGCAACGCCCCACGAAAAATCAACTTCATAAGGATGGCCAATACCCTTGTTCCCGGTAGGGTTCAGTCCGATTTTATAAATCCTGTTCATAACTATTGACCGGTATGAGATTAGTGAACCGATCAGTGTAATACTATTTATGGAAAGATCAAATGCAGCTGCGTGGATAAGAGGCAGGCACATCTCACTAATACCGATAGCGCCAATTTTCCCGGGATCAACATTATCGCAGGTCTTTAAATAGTCTATCACCCTGATAATATCTCCGGCCTGGATCCCAACAATACTCCTGCCGATAGAAACGCCGGTATATCCTTCCGTATTGCCCCTTGCCGCGGTGTTTTTTGTTTCACCAACACCCGGGAGGTCAGCCGCAGCTACTATATATCCCTTTTTGACCAATTTTTCTATCTCCCCTCCCGGTTTTGCCTCAGTGACTTTCCCCTGGGGATGAAGATAAACCAAAGCCGGATGTCTGGCTATGATATCATTGGGCACAAACAGCAAGATCGGAATTGCATAATCGCCTTCTCCCATTATGGCGTATTTCCCTACGGAATAGCCCTCCCTCTGGTACCTTCCGTTTATAAAGGCTCCTCCTTTTGTATCAGAAGGAGCGATAAATCCCGAAATCTTCTTTGCCTTAACTTTAACTTCGCTGAGATGTTTCTCAATATCTTTTCTGGATTTCTCAAGATCTTCTACCAATTTTTCAGCCTCTTTCTTATTAACGTCAAAAACCATGTCTCCACCTAACGACGTCGAGAGCTGTCCGGTCGGAGTCACTTTAAGTTCTTCCTGTGATAATATCTCAGCTTCCTCTTCTGCCGGGTCGCCTGAAATATTAAAATGTTTCATGAAAAATTGATAGATAGCCAGCCTTATTTTGGGGGTCATCCAGTGTTTGGAATCATCTTCGGCCATTTCCAGATTATCTTCCTTTCCCAATGTATTATATGCCATTTTTGCTTCGTTATATGCTTCACGTGCCCCCTGAAGGCAGAGATATTCGTCGCGTGAAACAAACGTCAGCAAAGCAGGTTTTGGAGCTCTTACTTCCAGCAGGTCCTCAAAGGTTATCCCTTCAGCTACTCCATTCAGAAATAACGACTCGCCATCCTGGCTTCCTTTTGTCTCAAGTAATCTTCTATTCATGGTAGCCCAGCTGCATGGTACCGAAACCTTAACCCTGTCGTCAAAGGCTGATATGTATGAGGTTACCGTCCCTCCACCGGAGAATCCTGTTACTCCGATTTGTTCCGGATCAACATCTTTTCGGGATATAAGATAATCGATTGCCCTTATCCCATCCCAGATAAAATACCGGGCAGCGGAAGAACCTGACAAGAAGCATTGATTCCCAAAATAGCAATGTTCAATTACGGTGTATCCAATTGAAGAAAAATTTATTTCCGGATCGAAATACTGGACATGCTCACCCTGCCCGGGCGGATCAATCGCGAAAACGATCATCCCCTTCTTTACCAGATTATAGTTAAGTACCTGATATAACGGTGCCCTGAAAGCTTCCTGATTATGTCCGATAACATTCAGAATGGCAGGCGCTTTCCCTTTAATACCATCAGGAACATAAAGACAACCTGTGACATAAAATCCGGGCATCGATTCATAAACGATCTTTTCAATCCTGTAACCTTCTTTTTTTATTGTGCCGGTAATCCGGGGATTAAGAGGGGTCCTTTCCGGGAAAGGGCCAACGATAGCCATAAGTTTGTCCTTAACTATTTTCTGCCTCTTCACCCAATCAGATTTGGTATTCAGTTTAGCTATCTTCCTGTCCCTTATATCATAATAATCCAGGGCTTGTTTTGTCAGATGATTTATCAAAAAGCTACCGGAATTGTTCCACCTTATCCATTGCTGAAAAACATTCAGGTTTTCCTCATCAGGGGCAAGATCAATACTTACATTTTTCGGCAAAGGTTTTGCCTGGGCATGAAGTGTCTCTGGTTTAAATGTTATACAGAATATAAAAAACAAACAAAAATATTTTCCCATATTTTTTCTCCTTTTATTAATTATGCAGAATCATTAGTGTCCACTTGAAAATAGATATCGTTCTTTGAAATCATGAGTATCTCGAGATTGCAGCGCTAGGGACTTTAGTCCATAAGATTTGGGCTAAAGCCCCTATCATTGGAGTATTTTAATCCGTTGGCTAAAGCCAACGGTAAATTAAAAAAAATTACAATATTCTCTCAATATTAGAAACTTTCTTTCTTACTAAATTCCTCTTTAATTGTTACTTACAATTCCCGATTACCAAGATGTCAAAGAACTAAATTGTATATAGTTGAAAAATAAAAATATTTTAATGGACACTAATTATTCAGAATACAATATTACATGTCAGTTATATCCCTAAGATTCTTTTCGCGTTCCCTGATCTTAATAGTTCTTTTGTCTCTTCATCGGCTTCAGATTCTTTCATCGATTCAATACGTAGTCGGCCGGTCAGATAATCCAGAATCGGTGAATGTGTCCCAAATGCAAATTTGTCTTTACCAAATTTTTTCAGAAGTTCGCCCAGGTCAACGAGTGATCTCCCTGAAGTATCGAACAGGATATTTGTATTTTTAACAAGTGTGGTTTCTTCTTCACTCAAGTCGGTACTATTAGCAATGTTCAGAACCAGGTATGTGGCATCCGGAACAATTTTCAAGATCGGAATAATGTCTTTCAGTACCCATTCCTTCTGAATATCCATCCATGACCTCTGTCTGCTGTCAACCATCCGGATATCAAATGCCACAGGCAATCCACGATCGCGGGTCCGCTTTACAAGCTCAATAAGCGAAAGGTCGGTAATCTCGTAATCATGATACTTTGGATATACCCGGATCCCCTTCATGCCCATTTTAGCTATACTTATCTCAAGATCATCTCTCCATCCGGCATATATAGGGTTTATAACGGCAAAGGGAATAAAGCGGTCTTTAAAACGACTATCTGACTTTATTTCATTATACAATTCTTCGTTGGCAGACTGGGTATTCTTATAAAAAATCCCATTGAGATTACTAATTACTGAAGCATCCACTCCAAAATTGTTCATCCTGTCAAGTAGCTTTGAACAGGTATTGTACTGAAGCTGCTTAAAGGGCCAGTGTCCGATATAAGCGTTAATATCAAGCAACATCGTGACCTCCTTTCCTTAAAACATTATTGTAATTATCAAAAAATATCTTTTTCTTCTGTGCCTCTGTTACATTCGATGCCAGAATCTTTCCAACACCCTGAAAATAACATTCGTCAGTACCAAAAAAAATCCTCTCTTCTCCGAGATATTTAATTGCAAAATCAATTATATTTTCCTCGTTATTGCTTCCGCCTGTATCAACATAAATATTCGGATAGTTTTTAAACAACTTACATTCATATTCCCAGTCGCCTCCCCCGGCAATGTGAGCAAAATGGAACATTGCCTCAGGATATCTTTTGGCTGCCTCTACCATATCTTCGGGAATTGTAGTATTGGCCCACCTTCCAATATCATATTTCATCCGGTATCCGGCCATACCGAGTTGACAAAACGCGTGCATAAAAACTATCATATTAAGATCGATGAGTTTTTCGATAATCGGATAGTACAACGGATCATTGACTTTCACCTGGGTATAACCCTTATATCCGGCCATTCCGTGATCAACACATCGTTTTAGCTCTTCGAGGGATTCCTTCCGGTAGATCGGATTCAGGGTAAAAAACCCAATAAACCTGTCAGGGTACTTTTTCATGGCATTGATTACAATATCATTATTTTTTCTGACCTGTTCAGGGCCCTCCGGGTCTGTGCCTGAGAAATTGGTTACCGGCTTTGAAATTTGCAGCTTCCCGATTCCCAAGCTGTCTGCTGTTTCCAGCTGTCTGCCAAGATCAGGATCGGGGTGGCAATGAGCATCTATCTTGCGGTATTTCATAACATCCTTCATAATATCATAAGAAGATATAACCGGTTCCCTTTTTGACGAAGATCCTATAAGATTACTCCCCAATAAAACTCCGGCTGATGAAAAAGCGGTATCTGTAAAGAACTTCCTCCGATTGATTTTTTCTGGCATAATAATGAACCTTTAATGGCAACCTTGATAACTTCTTTTCACGATGCCCATGTTAATATGAAATTACTCAAAATATTTATTTACAATATAAAAAGTCACTGAAATTTTACGCGTTCAAATTGATGATTAAACCCGGTGAGTATCCTGCAACCTGTTTGGGTTAAAACAACAAGATGTTCGAGGCGGATACCATACCAATATGTTGGCGCATCAAACGGTCTATTTCCATTGCCTGAAGCCGTTTAATTCTGGAAGGATATACTTGTAAACTCAATTTGTTCAAATTAAACAGTTACTCCATATTTTTTAATTATATCCGGATTCAGGTCAATACCTAATCCCGGTGCTTTAGGAACCGCCACAAATCCATCTTTTTGTACAAATGGTTTAACAAGTAATTCTCTCCTTATTGCCGATTCGGTTACAGAAAATTCGAGAAAAGGAACATCAGGCAAGGCGGCTATAAGATGGATACTCGCTGCTACCAGGATACCTGTTTTAAAAGCATGCGGTACCATTGTAATATTGCTGTCGGCAGCCATTGTGGCTATTTTCCTGGCTTCGGTAAGTCCACCGCACCTCGAAATGTCGGGTTGAATAACATCAATATGTGCCTCGTTGATCAATCTGGAAAAAGCAAGCCGTCCGCTTTCTTCTTCACCTGTGGCTATACGTGTAGTAGTAGATTCTGTAAGTCTCCTGTATCCGATAAAATCTTCAGCAGGAAGAGGTTCTTCAAGCCAGTAAATGTTCAATTGCTCCATGGCTTTTGCAACATACATTGCCTGTTTCAACTTGTATCTCTTGCCAATATCTATCATAATTTCCATGTGATCACGGGCAGTTTTCCGGGCCATTTCTATAAGCTGAAGGTCAAAGCGGACATCATAACCCAGTGGTCCCCATCCTAATTTTATCGCGGTATAGCCCAAAGAAGCATATTTCTCCACCATTCTTTTAACTTCATCCTTAGTGTCAGGCATCAGGGCACTGGCATAGGGACGTACTTTATCCACATAACTTCCTCCCAATAATTTATGTACAGGCTTCCCTGTTGCTTTTCCCATGATATCCCAGATAGCCATGTCAATACCACTCATAACATGTACTACGGGACCACTACGTCCATAATAGTAGGTCTTTGCCCACATGTCGTTCCATATCTGTTCATAATCAAACGGATCTGCACCAACAACAACTTCTCTTAATCCGTAACAGGTGCCATGCGACATATAAGCATCAACGATTGCTTTTCCTACATTAGGAGCGGTATCTACTTCCCCAAAACCGGTAATCCCCTCATCGGTTTCTACTACTATAATCAGATCATCCTGGGTACCGTCAGCTGCCGTAGAAATTTCGGGTAGTCTGATTACAAGGGCTTTAACATTTGTAATCTTCATTGAAATTAATTTTAGTATTATTACAATTGGTGAGTTAAATTTTACTCTTTTTAAAAATAAACTTTCTAGAAAATTCCACGAGTTTATTCTCGTAAACTGTTACCATCAGGGTGCTTACAAAGATAATGCTTCCTCCTATAATCATCAAAAAGGAAATTTTCTCGTTTAACAGAACAATACCAAATAACGATATGAAGAAAGGCAATAAATATGTGCCCAGAATTGCCTGTGTTATATCCAGTCTCTTTAAGACATAAAAGAAGAGCAATGCCGGAATTCCATAAACAAACAGGCTTAGCTCAAGTATTCCGAATACAGCTATGTTTCCGGAATGTATGAATTGTACAAAATGAAAAGGTTCGACCCATATCAGCAATGGGATACTTGCAATACTGCCAATAATTGAACTGTAAACGAGTATCTCTAATTCTGTAAACTTCTTATCTACAAGCATTTTGCAATAGGTGTTATAAAAAGCACAACAGAAGCAGGCAAAAAGGAAAACCATATTACCTAAAAAATACTGACCGTGGAAAAAACTGGCTCCTGATATATCCGATATAGAAGTCATAAGAACTCCAACAATGGCCAGCACAAAACTTATGATACGAACTATATTTAGCTTTTCTTTTAACATAAATGAAGCTAAAACCGCAACAAATACAGGAATGGTTAAAGTTATTATGCCGGCGTTAGCAGCAATTGTCAATTTTGAACCGAGAGTATAGGCATATTGCATTATGAATATACCAATCAACCCGGAGAGTACAAAATACTTTATCTCACTCCATCTCCAGAGAAATTTTACGTTTCGTCTTTTATTTTCAATCCAGAGAACGGGAAGAAAAATTAAGGTACTTGCTAACATTGGTACAAAGGCAACAGTTATCGGACCAAGACGATCACCGATAAAGCGTATTACAGGCACCTGTGTTGCCCATAAAAAATTAATGATGATAATTAATCCCCAATCTATCGTTTTTTGAGATTTAAGTAGGTTCATGCCAGAAAATTTAAGTAAGAAACCTTATTATACATAACTATTTTGGAGGTAATCCTGAGCCAAAACCTCCGTCGACAACAACAGAAGCTCCGGTCATAAATGAAGCATCATCGCTTGCCAGGAAAACAGCAACTTTTGCAACTTCCTCGGGCTTCCCAATGCGCCATAAAGCATGAAGTTTTCCTGCTTCTTCGCGCGCCTTTACGGGATCGGGCTGACTTTGAAAATAACCTTCGGCAAGACCGGCATCTATGTATCCCGGGCAGATGCAATTAACTCTGATTCCCTCATTACCATGGTCGATAGCCATTGCTTTTGTTAATCCAATTATTGCAGCCTTTGTAGTACAATAACCGGCACACATCGGCTCAACAAAAAAACCATTCACTGATGACATACTAACAATATTGCCTTTTGTCTTTTTCAGGTATGGAAGAAAATATTTTGAACACAAAAATATACCCCCAACATTGATTGACATTTGCAGATTCCATTCTTCAAAAGTGATATCTTCTATTGTTTTGTTGACCTGAATAGCCGCATTATTTATCAATGCATCAACTTTTGAAAATGTTTTCAGAGTGAAGGCGACCAGCTGTTTTACTGACTCAGGGTCAGCCACGTCTGTTTTAAAAGCAACAGCATTTCCGTTTTTTGCTGATATTTGTTTAACAGTATCTTCAGCGCCCGGCAGGTTAATATCGGCTACAACTACTTTTGCACCGGCAATTGCACATTCAATGGCGCAAGCCCTGCCAATTCCTGAACCGGATCCGGTTACTACAACTACACGATCTTTAAGTCTCATTTTTCATCTTTTTAAAGTGCTTTATACTTATTATAAACTTCACGTAATGATTTTCCCTCGAGTAGTTCATTACGTGACAAATTTTCCTTATTTACTTTTGCTTTTGCTTTTTGAAAAACATCAAGTTCTATTGCTTTTGGAACAACAACAATTCCATCGAAGTCGGCATAAATAATATCCCCGGGGGTTACCAGTACCTCACCACATCGAACAGGAACATCATATGCCTGAACTATAGCGCGTCCTTTTGAGTCGAGGGGTCTTATACCTGAGTAATAAACCGGGAAACCCATCTTCATAATCTTAACACAATCGCGTATCTGGCTATCTACCACGCAACCTGCCACGCCATTGCGTTTTGCTATGGTGCTCATAAGTTCTCCCCATGGGGCATTGGTGCCGCTATAATCTGTTGAATGAACCGCAACATCACCACCTTTCAGTGAATCCATGGCTTCAATCTCAAGGCCATAAGGATTTTCTTCTACAATATAATCTGTTTCCATCCAGCGGAATGTACGGGCCCGGCCAATAAAACCGCAATTTTCAGGATCAGGAAGAAGAGGGCGCAGACGTTGATGCATTGCCTGGTTCCTGTAGCCGAGTTCGTCGAGGATGTCACATACCGCTGCCACGTAAAGTTTTTTCCTGATAAAATCAAATAATTCTGAATCGTTTTGAAATGTTGTCATATATCCTGTTTTGATAATTAGCTTAAATATTACCTGTAATCTGCTGTAATTTCATAAATATTACCAGGGATAACAGTAACAAAAGCATAGTCCGAACCTTTTATAGTCCTTACTTTAAAAGGAGCATTTTGACCATCCCGGGTAATTCCTTCAATTTTTTTATTCTCAAAGTTGTCAGGTAACATAAACGTCAGACCGTTACTATGTTTTAACGAAGAGTTTAAGTTGAAGGACAACTTGTTTCCTGACCAGCTTATGTCGGTAAATGTTGCTTCGTCTTTCATTTTGATAAAATCAAGAAGCTTTAAAGCTGTCCAGACAGGAATGCCATTTTTATTAGCATAGGCCAACATCTTCATTAAAGGTTCTTTGGAAAAATAATATTCGTCGTTGTGCGACTTCACACTGATAAAAGAATACACTTCATTATTCAGGCTCCTGTCCATCAAGCCCTTGAAGCAATTATAAAAACCCTCCGGGTCATGACTTTCGTTATACTGCTGATCATATACAGCATTTAATTGCTGATAGACATTAATAATATGCCCATCAACACCGGCAAATTTCACTACAAGACCACTACCTGTAAAATTACCCTGGTCTATTCCATTCGCTCCCAGAAAATTATCTCCCTGATTTGATTTTATATTGTATCTGGCATAGTTTAAATCCAGTTCTATCCCATTTTTTTCTTCAAGCATTGCCTCTGCCCCAAAATCCTGATTCCCGTCAGCACTGTTTCCACACCAGACGAACCAGTGATTAACATTGGTACTCATCGGTAATCCGTATTTGCCTTCTATCTCGTTTTTCTTCATGAAAATGGCATTGTTCATATTGTACCAGCCTGGATTAGCAGCCTCTTTTGTATCATCGGGATGCCCCGCAATTTCAAAGCCTCTGGCTGTCCATTTATCAACCCATTCTTTGGAAACCTTATTAACATCCAGAATATATATTGACATTTTTGCCCCCATTGAGTCAACATCACGGAATTGAGGTTCAAAATCGGTTTCACCCCGGGATTCTCCGTCATTGGTAAGGGTCACAAGACATTTTAAGCTATCAGGAAAATACCATAAACGAGGTAAGGGTTTGGTTAATGAACTCAGTGATTCAATGCAATGAGACAATAACGCCATTTGTTCGTCAGCCTGATTAATCGTACTGTTAGTTGTATCCAGCCAGCCATCGGTAAACAAATCCATGCCTCTGAGGCCTGGTATCCCATCTTTTTCAATACCTGCAAACAATGGGTTGCCCTGTCTTGTGTAAACAATGCTTTTGGGTAGGTTATATGAAAAGGCCACCGTATGGCCCTTCCCATAATTATTAGTAATAACTCCCGGAAATCCTATTGTTGAAACTTTGTCGTTAAATAAAGTTGCTACCGCTTTCCCTCCGTTAAGGGTGTATTTATCGGCAGCCCCGTGAAACTGCATTTTATTAGAGTTTAATCCCCTGTTTTCTTCAGCATCGGGATTGAATAAGATATACCCTTCGTTAATAGTTTCATTGATATCACTGATTCCAAATAGCCTGCATAATTGTTTATCTGGTTTGAAAGCAATAAGGTTGCCTCCTGATTTTACGTAATCGGTGAACATATCCATTTCCGGCTTTGAAACAGCTGTTTCGCCCAATATCACCAGATCAAACTGATTAAGATATTGGAGTGTAATCTTTGGATCTGTTAAGGAATCAGCATTAAATTCATTAAAACCCTCTGCTTTGAGAATTTCAGCAGTATAGGTTCCAAATTCATGATCAATTGCCAATACCAGTAAAGGAGCTACGAAACTTTGCTTTGAACAGCCTATTACTGCTAAAAACCAAAGGAGGCCAGGCAGAAGGATTATCCTTCGAATTATAATCTTAGTAATGTTCATTTCTTTATAAATTTCGGATTTGCCTGTAATACTTTACCGTCAAGCGTATAAATACAATTGGCAGGTACAGTAATCTGGAAGCTATTTTCACCATAGCTTATTTCGTTGTTCTTATATACATTATGTAAACTATCGGTATAAAAAAACTCAAACCGCTGAATCTTAGGTAAATTAATCAGCTCGCCTTTAACAGTAAGAGTTTTATCAGTGGTATTGATTCCGGAGACAACTACCTTGTGGTGAACGGAATCGTTAAAGGCAACGATATTTATTCCGGACTTTTGTGAGCTTACCCCTATCTGCCGCGTACCGGGATTCAGAAATTTAGATAGTTGGGAAATGGCATAAAAGTGTTTGCGGGGTGTATATGTTTTTGTTTTTTGGTCGTACCCAAGGATTCCCCAAAGGCTCCAGGTACTGGGAGGGTGTTCGTAATATGCATCGTAACCTTCCCATACGACACATGATGACGCCCCGTTTTTAAGAAGCTGTAACAAATAATCTGTACACTCTGAAGCAAACTTATAATTGTAGTCAGTGACCCTCCCCTCATCAAGTCCGTTACGCCAGGCATTCCATTCGGTCATCCAGAAAGTCATCCGCGGGTATTTAGAGGCTTTAATTACAGAATCGGGGTTGCAGTAATATCCACTATAAGTGTGAAAGCCCCAATGTGCCATTTTTGCCATAATAACAGAATCCTTCATTAATTCGGGAAGATATTTTTCCATACTTAAAGTCATACTTCCAATGTCGGGGCCAACTATTTTTACATCGCCCAAACCGTTCGCGGCCATCCGGTCTACAAGCTTCCTGATAAACCGGGCAAATTGGTCAGGCCCTATCACAGAAGCTTCCCATACCAAATCGCTTTCATTTAATGGGTTAACCAGGTTAAATTTAATATGTTTCACATTCCGGGCATAATAAAGAAATGAGACCATCATTTCCACAAGTTCGTCTTCACATTCGGGCTTTAACGTTTTACCCCCGGTGGAATAGTCCAGTTTAAAAGGTGTACTCTTCAGCGGCTCAATTTTATCTCCCATCCAAACCGGAACGTGTCCCACAAAAGCGACCATAAGACCTTTGGTTATGCCGTGGTCGTTAAGGTATTTCATCATTTCAAACGCTTTTTGAAATTTCGGGGTTTCAAAAAGCTTATTGTAATAGACCCAGTTAAACGTAAAAGGGTCATTGTTGTCGTTAACCTCTTCCCAGTTTTTTTCTGTTTCAATAATTACACGCCAGACAGTCATGTTCGCACTGTCGAGCAGCATATTTAATGCCGGTTTTAGACTTTCATCCCAACTTGCTGTATTGGCGTTTACACCGATTCCATCTATTTGCTGTAGTTGTATTGAACCATCAATGCTGATGTTAACATCAGCCCTGTTACAGGCATAAATTCCGGTAAAAATAGGTAGTAATAACATTATACCTAAGCGGTTGACTCGTTGTAGTTGTTGCATATTATTATGTTTTAATATTGTTGTTCCTTTTGCCATAAAAACCCACCCCTGGCCCCCCTCTCTTCGCTCGGGGCAGGCTCTCCGAGGAGGGGAATCAAGAGATTAACTTTTATCCTATTTCTCCTTTGAGGCTTCCATTGCTATTTTCTCATAAATAGCCCGTGCCTTAATATATCTGTTCTGAACAACAACCAAATCGTGTGTAAAGTATTGGTTCCATGTTCCTCCGGGTTTAATGTTCAGCAATATACTATCAATCCATTTCACAAAATATTGTGCATCTTCAGCGCTTGCTCTTACAGTCTTATTGTTAACATTTACAAATACCGGAGCTGTATGAGACTGGTGACCTTTATCATCCATCCTGCGGGCGCATATCCAGCTGCTTTCCTTGAGTATCTGACTGGTTTTAAGGATTACAGGTTCTCCCGGTTTGGAAGTTCCCTCCTGTGTTGCAACAACTTTACCATTACACAAGAGCTCAATTCTTCCGGTTAAGGCTTTGATCGAGGTCCACTTTACTTCAACAGTGATGGTTCCCTTTTCTTTTAATTTTATTTCATCGCCTGGAGAAGCCATTCCATTTACTTTCAGATCGAGGAATTCAACATGTCCGTCAGTTGTAACCACTGTTCTTCCGTTCTTAATCCCTTCAATCCATTTTTGATAAGTCATTGGTTGATCTTTCACCTGAACATAAGTCAACAATGAGCCAAAAGGACGGCTGTTGTTACATGGAAAATCAGTTCCGGCTGCCCAGCCAAGCCTGAATCCGCAATTTAATAACTTATAATATGCATTAATGGCTGCATCATTTAACCAAACATCTTCTGACAGGAAGTCAATTGTTCCAAGGGCAGCCTCTACCGGATAATCAACAGGGATGCAGCAATCCAATCCGTTCTGGATAGAATCATTAAGATACTGCATGTGACAGAAGCCAATTATACCATTCTGTGATTTTCCATATTCAATGATTTTATATGGTGATTCATCCCATATAGTATGCGCTTCCTTAAGACCAAGAAGAACAAGGTGCCCTCCCAGGGCCTTATGTTCAAAAGTAGTTCCGAAAGGATCAAAGTGCCACTCGGCGTCCCAATGCACAATCCTGCCCGGCTTTGATTGAATTGCATCACTCCCGTTTACTTTGGGCAGATCTGTCTTGCTGTCTTTCACTTCGCCATCTCCCATATCGGCTAAAACAGTAATGACAGCGAGATTATTGGTCTCCATCATATTTGTAAATTCGGTCTCTGATAAAATTGATGTTCCATCCCCACAATTACGATGCACATGAATATCGCCTGCATACCAGTCAGCCGGTTCTGGTTTGTCAGCATTCATTACTGCTTTTCCTGTATCGGCTATCCCTGTTATTGTAAAAACAGATTCGGCCGGTATTGAAGCCTTGAAGTTCCCTCCGGATACAACAATTTTATTCCCTTCAATCAAATTGACCACTGAATCGGTATAAATCAGTTTCATATTTTTCAGAACCGGAAGGTTTGAAAAAAACCCATTGACAGCTATAGCCCGGTTGCTGTTGTTTTTGCCTACAATGGTTAACTGCCCGTCAGTGTTGCAGAAGGCATAAGCAGAAAGAGTACTGTCCTGTCCGGTTACGCCAATGCGCACTGCACCTGGTTTAACAAATTTCATTAGCTGGGCATGTTCAAAAAATTGCTTGCGCGGCTTCCATCCATCTGTTGCCGGAAGAAATTCGATCAGGGGTTTTCCCTCTTTCGGACCAAACCAGAAGACCCAGTCATTTGGAGGAACACTGCCATAGCCATTTCTTCTCCCATGCTGGTAAACACAGTCAAATCCGTCCCAGAAAATATAAGAAGTTGCATTATCATCGAGCTGGCCTAACATATTGCTGATGCGTGCAGATTCAGTCACCCAGAAAGACTTGGTAGGATACGGAGACAATTTGATTTTATTCAAATAATTTGAAGCATCGTTGCTATACTGATGCACACCCCAGTCAGCAAGTTTTGCCATGAGGTAAGAATCCTTTACAATCTCATTCATGACCTCTCCGAAAAGTTTATCACCTCCGGTATCAGGAGCTACATATTTTATGTCGCTCATTCCTAAATTGTCGAGCTTTTCGGCCAGTTTCCTGAAAATGCGGACCCATTGTACCGCATCGGGAACATCCGGTCCTTCTACCAATCCATCGGGACGTTCCGCATTTTTGTTCATCGATGCAATGTCTGTCTCGTTCATTGGGGAGACAAGATTGAACCGGATTTTTTCGGTATTGCGCATATAGTACAGAAAAGCAGCCTGTGACTCAACCAGTTCGTCTTCCATTGTTTCTTTAATCGTATAGGCAGTTTCGCCCATCCAGCTTCTTTTAAGATCGGGCTTCTCCAGTGGAGGGGCTGAAGGCGGCGCCCCCATCAAACTGATAACCAAACCGTCAGTGATCCCCTTCTGATTCAGATAGCGTAAAGTGTTCCAAACGCCTTGAAACCTGACGCTTGAGAAGATGCTGTTGAAATAGGCCCAGTTGAAGTTGTTGGGATCGCTATTGTCATTGACTTCTTCCCAATCTATCTCCTCGATAACCGCACGGAAAATGGTGGCTCCGAGGGAATCAACAAGCAGGTCAATGGCAGGTTGAACAACCTTTGCATCGGTATAGCTTCCATTATACCACCACGCGAGGTTGATGTTTACGCCAAAACCATCCATGGTCTGAAATTTAGTTGCCCCATCTATCTGAAGCCTGATCTCTGCAGGCTGTGCAGAAATACTCAGGGGAATTATAACTACCATGATAAGAAAAAAGAGCCTTCTTTTCAAAAAACAAATTTGTGTGGTTAACATAATTACAGTAGTTTTAAATTATTGATTTTTGAGTCATCGCCGAAAAGTTTTTTTTGCCACGAAGGCACGAAGGCGCAAAGTAACACCAAGTTTAAGTTATTGCATATATGTTCATTGTGAACCTTAGCGCCTTGGCGTCTTTGTGGCAAATGTACTTTTTCGACTTTTCGGAGGGACTCATTATTGGAATTACAAATATTTTAATTATTAGCTTCCGAAGTAGAATAGGATTCAGACAAGTTAACCTGATATCAGAACATCGCATGGTTTACTATGTTTAATAGTCAGGGCATAGTCACCTTTACCGAGCTTTTTAAGTAAGTATGTATCCGGCATCAGTACAGTATTTGCCGAGATCTCTTTTCCGTTAATGGTAACCGTGCCGGGCCTAAAGGACAACCTGAGAAACTCAACACCATTATCAGTTGCAGCAGTATATTTTACCTGTTTTTCTGTATATTGAACATCTCTCAAAATACCCTCTGAATACAGAATATGGTTTTCGCGCGGAGGGGCCCATTCCGGAACACCGGCAAAAGCCTGATAAAACATACGCGGGCATTCACCATAACAATCAGACCACCAGCTTGAAACCCCCTTGCTCCATGGACTTTCAAACGCCATTCCTGTAGAATCGTTACAATAGGTGACCAGGTTCAGGGAACGATAAGCTTTTTCCTTATAGGATCCGTCTCCCGTGACCGCATACCACCGTGCACAGACAGCTGCATAACGGGCTGTCTGATAATCCATTTTTACAAGGAAGGAGTCCTGTTCACCGACAATGTTAGCTCCCCACATAGTCGAAGGTTCTCCTGGCATTGAACGGAAAATAAAATTGTCCTCTGTCCATTTGATCAGCATTGGTATATTTGTTTTCCAGTCAGGATCTAAATCAGGGTAATCAAAGAGACACAGAGTTGTATTGCTGGCGCTCAGATTACTTTTGTAGGTATTGCTTTTGACATCCGTATCGGAATGACCATCCGTCCAAAATCCGGTTTTCATTGGATAATTCAGGATAAAATCCTTTGCTTTTTGGCGGGCATCCTCATATGCTTTAACATTGCCGATGTTAGCTTTTATTAAATTGTCAAGAAGCATATAACAGCCTGTCCAGTTTGCTCCATATTGTGCAGTGACCCTGCCGCTATCCATAACAACCCTGTATGGCCAGACCGACTGATCCTTATTTCCTGTGCGTGCATTCTTTGCAAGCACATCGGCTACATTAAGGGCAGCAGAAAGGTATTTTTTTCCCCCGGAATAAAGATACATCCTGAAATATGTTAAACCCATTTCACCTGCATGGTCTACATGTATTTCATTTAATACCAGCCTCCCTGCACTTGAAAAGCCACGAAATATTGTGTCTCCTGCATTGGTAGTTGAATAAGGAAAATTTGGCCAGGCAAAATCCGGTGAACTGGTCCCGTGTTCAAGAGTGTAATCAATAAAATCTTTCACTATCTTCATTACACTTGAATCGCCGGTGTAGGCATAATAAAGTCGAGCGTTTTCGAACCAGTTTGGGATTTTCTCGCCAATATCGTTCATCCAGGTATCTGGTTTCAGGACTCCACTACTATCTTTGAATGCACAATAAAAATAGTATTGCGGATACCTCGACCTGGGATCGGGCCCGGGTGAATTTGGAACTTTTGTTTTAATAAAATCCCATCGGATGTGAAGGAAATGATCATAAGCATTTTCCTCAGGGGTATACCATGGAATAATCTTGTTTTGTTTATCAAGTACCACTTTATGTGTACAAAAAGTAGTATCGGTTATCACCCTGGTCTGACTTTTACAAGAGATCAGAACCATAAGAAAAAGAATCAAAGCATGTTTCATAATTCAAAGTATTATGTTTTCGTTTATCCAAATATAATTGTTCTTTATGGTTTTTTTAAAATAGCTTTTATTTACTCACTAATGTAAAGACACTGTACGCGGGAACCAACTTCGAGAAAGACTGATCTTTACCGAGTCTATCAGACCCTGGGTTGCTGCAGTACCATCTCCATATAAAACAATGCAATACCTGCTGCTTTTTTCATGCTAGATGTTTTAGTCAATTGTTCATTTGTTGGGATGCAAATTGACAACTCTTACTGCAACAGGCTGTATTAAAGGCAGATTGTCCGATGGTTTATTCAGATAAAAATATGCCACAGCCGACACATCATCCGAACGATAAAAGTTCGTCCATCCCTGGGGCATACTAAAGGTATCCAATTTAAGAACTTTATCCTTAGTATATAAAAGGTGAAAATTATAACCATCCCCTTCACTAACTGAAGTTGTAACAGGGATTAAAGGGATATCGCTCTTCTGGTAATCCACTACGCGTGGTGTAGAAGTACCGCCGATCTGCTGAATTACAACCCTAATTTCCTTCCTGAAATATATCGGGTCCGGAATATGATAGCGGTAAAATGCATATTCCAGTGTACTTGTATCGGCAACAGAACAACCGGTATATGTATTTATAAATCTGTCTTGTCCCCACCCGGTTCCAATATAGTCTTCTGTACCAGTTCCAACTATGGTTGGATATTCTTTATCGTCATCTATGTACATTTTTACTTCGCCCTCGCCAAACCACGACCCTTTGTAACGCGGATTTGCAGCTACCCCAATATTTGTACCCAAAAACCTGCCCCTTCCATTTATATGCGGCAGCAATTCAAAATCTACAGAAGGTTGTGTGGTAGTTTCACGTTGCCAAAACGCGTGGAAATAGAGATAATCATTATTCCAGGTTTTCATAAAGCTAAAATCGACATCAAAATAGATCGCCCCCAGTTTTTTTGAAGACTCATTCGTAATAACTATCCTGGCCGCCTTTTTGAAAGGCATAGGAATAAAACAAATAAAAGACCTGCCTTCAGGATTTGCGAACAATGCATTTTGAAATGAAGTTGTTTTCCCCAAACCAACACCAAAAAAGTCTCCAAAAGGTACAGATACGGCAGGTTTGGTTTCGTTATCCCAAAATATCTCAAGTTTTAATGAACGGAGCATTTCCGGCGAACGGTTATCGATTGTAACCCATATCCGGTGTATAATTCCCTGCCCTTGTATATCAAGCAACGAATATGATTTACCAGCACCTATTGAGTCAGAAGAATGACCTTTGGCGCCATTGTTTGTTTTGGCCCCGGCACTTCTTTCGCCATTCCTATTTTCCGGACTACTCCATCGGATATCCATGTCTCTGTTATATTCAAACAAATTGAGTGAAGAAGCGAGAGGTTCTTTACTTTTTTCTTTGCACCGTGTAAAAAAAACTGTCAATATTAAAAGGGCAGTTAAACAAGCAAAAACGGTTTTTCCTGTAATTAGTAAATCCTTCCATGCTTTCATAATCTTAAGTTTTATATATGTTTCTCATATTCACTTTTATTAATTCAATATCGGGTATAAAAGCAGTGTGCGATTTATTCACACACTGCCTCTGACCAACTAACCAACTAACTATCTAACTTCTTCTAACCTTTCTTCAGATCAGGAAACCATTTTTTTTTGAAAAATGAAGTGCTTTTTTATACTATTTTATTTAATCGTTCTGTTAAAGTTTTAATAATTAGGATTTTGTATAAGGTTTTTATTAATATCTATTTGTGACTGAGGAATAGGCCACAGATAGTTTTTTGCAGGATCGAATACCCTGTGGTCGCATACAATTCTTTCCGAGGTAAATGATACCTTACCTGTACCCGGATCAACAGTTCCGAGACGGCAGCCATAAACCGGCCCGTTCATAACTTCATTTCCAATTTGCCAGCGTTGTATATCAAATAATCGGAGCCCTTCCATTGCCAATTCTATCCTTCTTTCCCTGCGAATCAGCTCTCGCATTTTAACCTGGGTATTATATACACTCTGGTCAACATCAGGCATTCCGGCACGAGTACGCACTTCGTTAATAGCATTATATACAGAAACATCTATCTGGTTTAATTCTATTTTTGCTTCGGCGTATGTTAATAAGACTTCAGCATATCGAATTACTGGTATATTCAGACCAGTATTCCACATATCGCCAAAATCAGCCTTTTCAGATACATATTTTCTGATGGAATATCCGGTGTACAAATAAGGAGCATAATAATCTAAAGAATTAGGGTCGCCGATCGGATCAAAATAGCTGCCTCCAACAAGGGAACCCGGAACAATAACTGTAGCATCTAACCTTGGGTCACGGTTTTTGTATGGGTCCTCCGGATCGTACCCCGATGCTGGATCATCGATGGTTTTACCATTATTCATTTCATAAGCATCTACTAAACTTTGTGTGGGATCGACCGACCACCATCCACCTAAAACTTGAGTGAACATAACTCCTAACGTCCAAAGGGACACTGTATTCTCAACATGTTCGACATCCAGTATTATTTCCGAATTATTTTCATTTTGAATGCGGAAAAGATCTGTATAACTGGGAAACAATGAATATTTCCCAATTACATTATTGCAGGAAGTCACACAGTCTGCATATTTCTGGTTATACAACTCTACTCTTGCTTTTAAAGCCCAGGCAGCGCCTTTTGTAATTCGTCCAACATCACTTCCTGAATAGCTTTCCGGTAAATCAGCCTCTAAAGCGGTCAGCTCATCCAAAATAAATTTCACCACTTCCTCCTTACCGGCTCTTGTAACATTATTTGCTTCTGCAGTTGTAATATTAGTCGTAATTAAAGGAACCCCCCCATAATACTGACTCATTTTAAAATATCTATATGCTCTCAGAAACCTGGCTTCAGCTTTCATTCTTGTTTTAAGGCCATCGTCCATTGGAGTTTTATCAACCCCTGCCAAAAACCAATTGCATTTTTGAATAATGCCATAGCCATATTGAGACCACCATGAACCTCCGGAAGGTGTAGTTAAAATCATATTACCATAAGGTGCAACCCATTCCCAGGGATATGGGTCAAATGCATTATCGGAAGCACAATCCATATAGAGAATCCATTCTCCATCCTCATATCCGCTATAACAGCCATTTAGGGCGGCTTCAGCATCGTTGGCAGAGGACCATAGTGACGATTCGCTATATTCGTCAAGTGGCTGACGATTTAGGAAATCTTTATTGCATGAGTAAAATGATATTACTAACATGCAAATTATAAAAATGACATATACCTTTTTCATAATTGTGTCTTAGTTAAATTCTTGAATTAAAAAGTTACATTAATACCAATGGTACTTGTAGATATCATTGGATATGTGTACCCGGAATCGCCGGCAGGTGTTTCAGGATCTACCCATTTGTAAAATTTGGTGAATGTGAGTAGATTCTGGGCGCTGTAATATATTTTTAGCTTCTGAATCCCTGCTTTTGATGTTAACCTGGAAGGTATAGTATAACCGAACTGCAGGTTCTTAAGTCTCAGATAATTAGCATCGCGTACCCAGAAAGATGAGGGATAACTGCCGGGATTATTTTGCGTGTACGCATTCCATAAACGTGGAAAATTAACATCTGTTGTCTGTGGTGTCCAATGGTTGACGAAGATACTTGTAGGCTTGCCAACCTGATCCCCTACCTGACCCAATGCATCGTACTTTACGAATCCCTTTATTCCTCCGACACCCTGGAGGAACATAGTAAGATCAAACCCTTTCCAGCCAACTGCTATATTAAGTCCATATGTCATTTTTGGAAAATAGGAGCCTAAGTACACACGGTCAGCTCCATCAATTGCTCCATCTTTATTCTGGTCTTTATACATGATATCACCCGGGGCTATAACTCCACCACTTTGCGTGGCATGATTGTCAATCTGATCCTGGGTTTGAAAAATTCCTTCTGCCTGATAACCATAGAATGAATTTATAGGATAGCCCACTTTCCAAAATGTGTAGCCCCATATAATCGGATCAGTACCTTTTAAATCTGTCACCTCATTATGAATAAAGGATGCATTTGCTGATATATCATAGGTAAGTTCATTGCGACTGCCATGATATCCAAGTTCAAGTTCAACGCCTTTATTCAGAACCTGGGCTCCGTTTACTACAGGGGCATTAAATCCATAAACCGCACCAACAGGCATATTCATTAAAATATTACTGGTTTTACGATAAAAATAGTCTATGGTAAATGTCAGTTTTCCTTTTAATAAAATGGCATCCATCCCAAAATCTGTTGACTGGGTATCTTCCCATTTTATTGCAGCATTGGCTCCACTTATAGGAGCTATGCCACCTGCAACATCGCCTCCTAATGAATAGTTAATTCCGGAAGATATAGTCGCAATATATGGATAGTTACTTCCGATATTCTGGTTTCCCAGCTTGCCCCACGACCCTCTGATTTTCAAATCTGTAATTATTGCTTTTACAGGAACAAAAAATTGTTCATTAGAAATACGCCAACCTGCCGAAAAGGCCGGGAACAGTCCCCAGCGGTTATCCGGAGCAAAGCGTGATGATCCATCATAACGGATGTTACCCTCAAACAAATATTTGGCTTTATATGCATAGTTTATCCTGCCAAAATATGATCGTAATGCAACCTCATATGCAAACCCACCAACAGACTGCCCGTTTAATGGCCCCGCGTCTAACTCGCTAAGTGAATTATTCAGAAAAGCTTTTTTGTAACCTGACAGATAAGAATATTTAGTATATTCCTGGGAATATCCTCCTAATACAGAAAAGTCATGGTTGCCCCAGCTTTTATCATACTGAAGTAACGACTGTAATGTGACAACAGATGTGTTGTCAACTATGTCGGTTAAGGAATTGGGTCCCTCGTAAAACGCCGGCGCCCCGGTTATCGGATCATAAAATTGTATATCCTTAACAAATCTTTTTGATTTCCAGAAGTTTAACACATACCCAATCATAGGTTTAAAATGCAGGCCTTTAATTATTTCCAGGTCGGCATCCAAAATGCTTTTCAAATTATTGGTGCTGTTTTTGGTTTGTCCCCCGGTTTCCAGCCAGGCCATGGGATTACCATCATTATAAAATCCATATAATCCATTTTTTAGTTTATATGGAACATTACTTCCGATTGTGTTTATTTGTCTGAAATATTCCGCGAAATTCCGTTGATATGGATTGGTTGGTTCCGCGAAATTTTCCAGCGAATATGTAATGTTGCCATTCACTGCCAGATGATCATTCACTTTGGAGTTAATCCTGAAATGGGTGGTATAACGATCAAATCCGGTTTTCTTGACTATACCATCCTGTGAAAAATAGCCAAATGAAAGCAGGCTTTGAGTTTTCTCATTTCCACCACTTACATCAAAAAAGTGATTTTGCTGCATTCCCGAGCCACTGTAAAACAGGCCCAACCAGTCGGTATTCGGATAATTATCAGGATCTGAGCCATCTTTGAATTTTTGTATTTCGGAATCGGTATAACGAGCAGGGTTTCCTTCATTTATCTGAGCTTCGTTAAATAAAGATGCAGCCTGCCATGAAGGAAGAAAATCTGGTAATCTGGTCGCATTCTGTTTACCAATATAAGCATTATAGCGTACTACCGTTTTTCCGGTTTTTCCTTTTTTAGTAGTAATCAGTATTACGCCATTGGCAGCTCTTGATCCATAAATAGCGCCAGAGGCAGCGTCTTTCAATACGGTAAGAGATTCAATATCGTCAGGATTCACATTACTCATAGATGAAACAAGACCATCTATTACCACCATTGCATTACTATTACTCAGAGTACCTATTCCCCGAACCCTGATCGTACCCTGGTCGAGACCCGGCTGACCGGTGTTTTGGATAACTGTAACTCCGGCCATAGTTCCCTGCAATGCAGAAGCAATGTTGGTGACTGGTCTGGCTTCAAGCTGTTTTGACGATACAGTAGATACACCTCCTGTAAGATTAACTTTTTTCTGGGTGCCATAACCGACAACAACAACCTCGTCAAGTCCGATTGCAGACTCAGACATAGTAACATTGATCAGGGATAAGGTGCCAATGTTGATTTCCTGAGGCTCCATTCCTATAAATGAGAATGTCAGGCTTTTTGATCCCTTAGGAACTTCAATAGTATATTTCCCGGCAATATCGGTCATAGTTCCGATTGTTGTTCCTGTAACAACAATGTTTACACCAGGCACAGGTGCACCATTCTTATCGCTAACTATACCAGTTACTTTGTTTTGCTGTAAAACAAATGTCGCTTTTGTGTCTGTATTTGCCGGAAGTTCATCCGGATTGAAGTACGTCTTACTTCCGAACACACTGAATGCTGTCGCACATAAAAGAAATGCCGATAGTTTCATGATCCTGAAGATTTTTTTCGAACTGACTTCAAATGAAGCAATCCGATCTTGAAAGTTGTTTTTTTTCATAAGTAAGGATGATTTGTGGATTAATCAGTAAATTGCATAGAATTAGGATTATTATTAGTTTGAATTCTTTAATATCGGAATGGCCGACTAAGACTTTTCTGGTTCTTTTTGAATCGATTGCTGGACACATGTTTCATAGGCTGCATTTATAAGGTTCAGGGGGTTAACTTAACTTTTTAAATATTGGTATGAATAATTTAATAGTACTCATAATTGTTTCAATGATTATTTGATAATTACCTGATGTTTTCGTTTATATTCATTTTTTTTTCTAAAATTTACAGAAGCAAGTTAACTCATACTATTTATAAAAATTGGAATCGGCGTTTACAATGTTTATACAAAACCTTTACATTTTGTACAAGTTGATAGGAATGGAAGGTAACACTCTCATAATTAATGATATTAATATTATAGGCTAAAGCAATGAATGATAGATACTATATTAATATTATTATCCGCAGAATTGAGAAAAAGCTCAATTGGAAAAAAGTATCATTATGGACGGACAATGAATATAAGAAACTTCGTTGGCTGATTTATGAAGACACAACAATTTCTATAAGCCCGCAAACACTTAAGCGTCTTTTCGGGAAGGTTAAATATAAAGATGATTACACGGCTCAGCTTGCAACAAAAGATGCTCTGGCAAGGTTCCTGGAATATGCTGACTGGGATGCATTTGTTCAAAAAGAGGCACATAGCTTACATAAAGCAACCTTTTTTTTGAAAAGGAAAGTACTTGCCAATTTAAGGGATATAATCCGATTAATAATTATTTGTGGAAGTACTATAATTATAGCCGGACTATTTTTAATAGTTAAAGCAAAAAACAAGACAGTTATATTCAATGCTGATAACATTACAGGTATTGCACCGCATACTGTATCATTTAATTACAATCTTTCTAACTATAAGAACAAAGAGGTCTTTATAGACTTTGATCAGAATGAGGCAGAAGACAAAACGAAGGGAGAATTGCTTGATAAACGACGGACTTTATTAAATCATTGTTTTGAATCGCCCGGCTTTTTTAATGTCCGGATTTCAACAAATGGCCGTATACTTGCTTCAACAAAAATTCACGTGTTATCTGAAGGATGGAACTCTTATTACTTTAATGATGATAATTATGTACTTCGTAAATTTGTATTTGGTCTGGATAAAAAGGTACTCAACATAATTGGTGACGGAACTTTATATATATCTCCCAAAGAATTGAACAATCAGGGTTTTAATGGCAACGCAGTATATTATATTGAGCATCTTTTTTATAAGGATTTTAAAGTGTCTGCAGATAGTTGCACATTTGAAGTGAGATACAAAAACAGCAGTGAAATTGGCGGGATAAGCTGTTATGATGCCGAATTCAGAATTGTCGGGGAGAATGGACTTGCTTCAGTTATGCTTGTTCAGAAAGGATGCTACAGATGGTCAGAAATCACTGTTGCTGAAAAGCATTTGAGTGGAAAATACAACGATCTTTCTTTTCTTAATGCAGATTTGTCTTCGTGGAATGTTCTGAAAATAGTAATTGAAAACAATAAAGCCATAATAACCAATGGAGCTGATACTATTTATACGAGTAACTATAATCAACCTTTAGGACAAGTAAAAGGTATCAGATTCATTACTAAAGGATCAGGAGCCTTTGATTATGTAAGGCTATTTAATTATTCAGGTGAATTAAAATTCGATGATAATTTTGACAACTTATAGTTTGTAAACAAATATATAATTCAAAATTCTTATTAGCTTCTTCTGTTCATTAACTTAGTGAGCCTTTGTGTAACCCTTTGTGCGACTTAGTGTTTAATATTTTTATACCACGAAGGTACACAAAGTACATCACAAAGTAACACAAAGGAAAATAGCACTTTAAGTATGTTTGTGAATAATTCAGGTTAGATATACCTTAAAAAACAATGAATTCTTCTCACCTATTGATTTTCTATTATTAAATTTACCTAAACAAAAAGCTGCATTTATGACTTGAATTTATCTTAATTAAAATACCCAATCTTCATGAAAAATTTATTAAAGAAACATTATGTTCAACTTGCATTGCTGCTCGCTTTGATCAGCAGCGTTGCGTACGCTCAAAATCTGGATGACTATAAATATAATGGTTCATTTCATCCTGATCAGAATGCAGTAACTACCAATTTTCAGTTTAACGGTTACACGAACTACTGGCACGACATCTACCGTGAGAATATCCGCTATGGAAATCTGTTCAAGATGGTAATGCCCAATGTGGATTACACCATCGCCCAGAGCAAGGTTGATATCGCTGACGATATGAAAATTCCCGGATTGTGGCTGCAGGAAGGATTTATAAATAACCTGCTGAACGTACAGTACCTTCTGCTGGATCAGCCAACCATTCAAAAACTGGGTGAATCAACCGGGAATAGTAATACTCTTGTCCTAATCGATCCTGATACAGAGGCCGGCAAAAAACTGGCTGAGAAACTACCAAAAGAAGATGTATGGAAAGAGAAACTGAAAAGCCATCAGTATGGTGCGAAAGATTTTACAGCAGTAAATGCTTTTTATATTGAAAACGCGAGTAATAAAATTTTTATTATTTCGTCCAAAAGTAAAGACCTCCGCGACAAGGTGTTACAACTAATTGACAATACAAAAACTCTTTTGGGCAAGTATGACCTGCACCGTGGCTGGTTTGGAGCAGAGACACTTTTAAAAAGTGTTACATGTACACCCGGCCATCCACTTGAAGTGATAGGAAAGGGAATGAATGAAGGGAATACATGGTTTACATTTAGCGGCTATATGGATTTTCTGGCACAAAAAGAACTCACAGACTGGTTAGCCAAAGTAAATCTTCCGGTAGTTGCTGATGTGGGATTCGGACAGATATACGGATGCAAAGATTATGACGGATTACAGGTTCAAAGCATGTTCACAACTGAATCGTGGATCAACTATGCACGCGATAAGCAAGGCTATGTGTTCCGGCAGGTATTTGACACCGCGGCTGATCCTTATCATTATGACGGCTATATGGCCGGCGAAGGTAACAAAGAACAGATTGACAATGAAAATGTACCATTTATAACAACAACCGGGTCTCTGTATAATGGCACTGAAAACTTCATGGTCCTTTTCATAAAAAAGGGAGAGCAGATAACGAAAACGCTTATGTATGAAGCTATTATGGATCGTTGCGAAGTGGCTGTGATTGGCGCCGGAAAGATGATGGGGCCGGAATTGTACCGCAACACCCTGGAATTATTATTACTCGATCGCGTTTTTCTGGAGGAATACTTTGGAGATCGCATCAATATTGAGGCATCTACGGAAAATTATCAACTCAATGTTACTCTTACCAACATTTATCCACACGCAGTTTCCGGAGCACTTGAAATAGTACTTCCTCCGGAATTGAAAATGGCCGGTGCTCTGTCCACACAGGTTAATCTTCCTGCTAATACTTCAAAAACCTTGCAATTCGCCTTGCAACCTACAGCCGGTGCAATGAACAAAACAAATCCTGTTGCAGTTCATTACAAATGGGGAACTAATAAAAAAAGCACCTTGACAATACTGGATCTCCCTCGTGCAATTTCTGTCCAGCAACTTCTTTATGGCCATACTCCAAAAGTAACTTACCCGGTTACTATTCATAATTTCTCCGAGAAACCTACTTTTCCAGTTAAAGTTGAGGTACTTGACAAAAACAATCCGAAGAAGGTTATTTATAGCAGTTCAAAATCATGTACCACCGGAACAAGTACATTTAAGGACATGTCGTTTGACCTTGAAGTACCTGCCGGAAGCTATAATGTAAAAGTCTCTGCACTTGGTGTCGAGAATTTAAGCCAACTGGGAGTTGGAATTGCATCGGGCGCTCCATATCTGTATGAAGTAGATCTTAATAGCGATGGAATAATGGAATACAGGATGGAAAACGATAGTGTTCAGATTACATTGCTCGCTACAGGCGCCCGCGTAATCGAATATATCGTAAAATCAAGGAACGATAACGTATTCTTTAAACTCTGGCCGGAAAAAGCAATTGATGAAAAACGTTTATTCAGAAAAAGAGGATACTATCCATACGGCGGTTTTGAAGATTTCCTTGGGCAGGGCAGTATGGAAACACACAAAGTGTATAATGTTGAAATCCTCAAGAAAGAAGGAGATTATGTCAGAGTAAAAATGTCAGCAGACTATTATGGAAACAAGCTTGAAAAAATATTTACTCTTTATGGAAATTCACCATTGCTGGAGGTACAATTTGCTCTCACCTTCAAAAACCCTGAAGCAAATGTAATTGGCCCACAGCCGATACTCGAACTGGGAGCAAAACACTGGACAGAAGATGTATTCACAGTTCCTGAAAAAGACGGGTTGCATGAATACAGGATGAAACCGGAAAGATATTATGGCAGATTATTTTTCCTGAAAGAAGGATGGAATGCCGGTTATGATACAAAAGAAGATATCTCCTTTGTTGGCGCATATCCGGTGACTGAACCGTTATTCCTGCACATGTGGATGAATCATCCTTCAAATAGCGAAGCACATTATTATTACACTGAGTTTCAGCCATGGATTCCAATATACCAAAAGAGCACAATGTATTTCTCATATTATATGTGGGCATCAGGAGGCACCTGGCAAAATGGTGTTGATGCTTTAAGAAAACGGAACCTCATAACCGAAGCAAAATAAGCTAAACCTTCTTTAACATTTATTTATCAATGAGTTATAAAGATAATTGGCATCATATCAAAAGAAAATTAATCATGAAGAAATCAAAACTGTTTTTATCGGAAATATCAATCGTATTCCTGGTGGCAATGATGTTTTCATTAACTGTCAGTGCACAAAAATCAAACTCAGTTAAGGAGTTAACCATTGCAAAAATAGAATTAGGTTATCCGTGCCCCGGGATTCCTTTTTACCATTTTAAAGCTGACCTTGAATTGCCTCAATCATCTATTATTGAGGTAGAAGCAGCAGTTGATGGAAAAGTTCTGAGGGCTACCGATCTTCGCAGGGAAGACGATAATGAAGATATGAACAAGCCTCCCCTGTCTGAACGTCCCCCTTCAGGATACAGTTTATCGCAGGACGGCACTCATTACAAGAATCTAAGCGTAGTTGGCTGGGTTAAATGGCAGCCCGGTCAGGATTACAATATTAAAATTACCGTTCGTATTAAAAAAGCAGTTAAGGCAGCCGCCGATGATGTATTTATAACATCCGGCAAAACTGTCAAAGCGCCTCAGGGTGTTACGACTTTCAGCAAAGAGTGGAAAAGTTATAAGTCAGTCGTTCTTAGCGAAACTGCCGGAATCAACAGGACAAACGAACCTGTAGAAGTACTACTTGCATTTTACCCTGACGAGGCACAACAGCTTACACGCGATATCCGGGTTATGGCTGTTGATCCCGTTACTCATGCACTTACTGAAGTTGTATCGCAGGTATATGATATTCAGGAATATCTTAAAGAAGATGATCTTGCTCCTGATAAAAACGGTAACCCTACCCGTAAAGTTCCTCTCTGGCTGCCAACTGTAACAGCAAGAGTCGCTTTTCTTGCAGATGTTTCGGCAAAATCAAGCCGCGTCTTCTTAGTCTATTATAACAATCCAAATGCAACAGACAAATTGTATCATACTGACTTGCGCGTTCAGGGAGAAGCGCCAGGACTTCAGATCGATAATAATATATTTTCAGTAGTATTACATCCCAATTCAGGTCATCTCGATCAGATGACATTAAAGAGTAATCCGGAATCTCCTTTCTTTCACAGGTTAGAAACCAATGGAGCCGTTCATTGGAACCCTGACATTTATGCTCCTCCACGTGCATGGACCCACTCTGCTGACTGGAAACCGCCAAGAAGTATTAAAACTGTTGCCGGTTCTGTAATAGCCAAAAGTGAGGTTTGGGATAACCTGCGCGATATGCCTGAGGTGGACGCTTCGGTGAGATATGAATTTTACCCGGGAGTACCATATTTCATCAGTTCAACCTGTATGCGAATAAACGAAACTGTTAATTGCCTCGCCCTCCGGAATGCTGAAATGGTCTTCAAACGTGAACTTATCACCCAGGCTGCATGGTATGATGTTGTAAGAGATAAAGTTGTTGTTTACGATGTTAGCAATATGCCTGACCTCACTGATTTGAAAATGGAAGCGGATGTCCCATGGATAACGTTTTTTAACAAAGAAAAAGGGATTGGTTTCGCGGGAATTCAACTAAATTATTCAAATGCAAGTATTGAATCACCTGTAAGAACACTGAATCCATTCTTCTATATTACTGCCGGTCCATGGATTTACTGGGCTCGTGGATTATCACACCCGTTTCTCTCATCAAATATGCAACAGGTTGTTCCTGCTCTAAAAGGCAATGTTTTTTCTGAAAAATGGGCTTATATGGTCTATAAAATTGGTGAAGACAGTGATCCTTTTGCCGCTATCATCGACTGGCAGAAACGTCTTACCCAGCCTTTAAGAATTCAACTGGTAGAAGAAGTTGATGACCGGGTATCAAAAACACTCCAGGAAGTTTTCATGGATAAGGGTAAGAGCGGCTGGGAGGGCCGGGATACTCATAAATAGGTGAGAGGTGAGAGGTGAGAGGTGAGAGGTGAGAGGTGAGAGGTGAAAAATGAAAATTAAAAGGAGTGCCCCATGAGAAAAATGTTGTTTCTTCTTATTGCCGTTTGTGCCGGTTGTCTGAATCCAAAGGAATCTCAGAATAAAATAAATAACAGCGATCAAATCCCTGTTCTGGCATGGTATAGTATCCCTCAGGAAGAGACGAACTTATTCCGGTACCAGGAACTTAAAGAAACAGGGATAACCCTCAGTCTGAGCAATTTCTCGGATGTTGAGAGCATGTCACAGGCGCTTGATACAGCTCAAAAAGCGGGAATAAAAATGATTATATCCTGTCCGGAACTTAAAACCAAAACAGAAGAGACAGTCAAACGGTTTATGAACCATCCGGCGCTTGCAGGTTACATGCTCCGCGATGAACCAAACCGAACTGATTTTCCTGCCCTTGGCGAATGGGCAAAAAAAATCCGTTCTATTGATGATAACCATTTTTGTTATCTGAATCTCTTTCCTAATTATGCAAACGAACAACAACTTGGTACAAAGACATACAAGGAACATGTTGACCTGTTTATGAAAGAAGTCTCATTGCAGCTTCTCTCATTCGATCATTATCCTGTACTTGGCGATTCCTTAAGGTATAACTGGTATGAGAATCTTGAGATCATCTCCGACGCGGCCAGAAAAGCGGGGAAACCTTTCTGGGCTTTTGCACTTTCAGTTGACCACGGCCCCTATCCTATCCCTACTGTTGCCCAGCTGAGACTTCAGGTATTCAGCGATCTGGCGTATGGCGCTCAGGGGATACAGTATTTCACCTATTGGACACCTTATGATACAATATGGAAGTTTAATAACGCTCCTGTTACTCTCGAAGGCAAAAGAACTGTTGTTTATGACAGAGTTAAACAGGTGAATGGGGAAATTAAAAATCTTTCCGGTGTGTTCCTTGGAGCAAGTGTTATTTCAGTGGCACATACCGGTGCAAAGATACCGGTTGGAACAAACCAACTTCTGGAACTTCCGCAACCGGTTAAAACTCTGAAAACCGAAGGAACTGGAGCTGTAGTATCGGTTCTTAAAAATGGTGTAAATTCCTACCTTATTATTGTAAACCGCGATTTTAAAAATACGATGAAACTTTCCATTGAGTGCGATGCAAAAGTCAAAAAAGTTTTTAAAGATGGTTCAGTGTTACCTGCAAATTTATACAAGAGCGATACAGAAATAGACCCGGGAGACATAGCAATATATACATGGATTGACTGACGGAAATTTATTTAAAATAAATATACGATATGAAACGAAGAGATTTCTTACAAAGCACAGCCGCATTTTCTGCTGTAACCTTGATAAGCCCGACAACAGCTTTTGGGTCGAAAGCAAACTCCGCGATACGCATGGGAATTATCGGGTGTGGTGGACGAGGGACAGGTGTAATATCCTCAATGTCAAATAATACCAATATCAATATTATTGCAATGGCAGATCTTTTTAAAGATAAACTGGAATATGCAAAAAAGATCCTCGATGAACTAAATATTAAAAAGGGATTTCCCGCGATATCAAAAACCTACACATATACCGGTTCAAAAGCATATATGCAACTACTTGAAAATAAAGAGATAGATGCTGTACTGATATCATCTCCGGCATATACCCATGCTGATTTCCTTGAGGCGGCAGCCATGGCAGGAAAACATATATATTGCGAAAAACCTGCTGCTCCTGATGTAGCCGGCTGCCGTAAGGTAGAACATGTTGGAAACCTTGTTGACGGGAAATTAAGCATAGTTATCGGGTTTCAGATCCGTCATGCAACTCCGTATGTCGAGATGGTAAACCGAATCCAGAGGGGCGATATAGGAGATATTCTAAATGTTCACCTTAGCTATCTTGCAACAGAATCTGCAGTGGGCAATATCAGTGGCCTCTCTTATGATGAAGCCCGTATCAGAAATCAATATAATTTTCATGCCTTGTCAGGAGGTGTGATGCTCGACCAGGCTATACATATGATCGATGTTTGTAACTGGGCGCTTCAGAAACTCCCTATAGATGCAATTGCAACCGGAGGAAAGGATGAAACGCATAAATTCGGAGACACATGGAAGCACTTCCAGGTATTATATCAATACCCGGGGACAATCGTAAGTGTACTTGCTACTCAATTCGGATCTCATTTTGGAGATGTATGTGCCAAATTTATCGGTATAAAAGGAACAGCTGAAGCACATTATTCAGGTGGTGTTTTTATAAGTGGTGATAATCCCTGGGATTCAGGAGTACCAAGATGCGTTAACACAGTTCTGACAGATGAACAGAGAAAAGCCGGAGTATTTCTTTCTGCACTGCAGGATGCAGATGTTAATAAAGAGATTGCCTTTATTAAAAGTATCGAAACAGGTAACTATCTTAATCAAACCAGGTCAGGAGCAGAATCCACTCTGACAGCAATCATGGGAAGGGAAGCAGCTATTTCAGGTGAAAGAGTTGGCTGGGATGAACTCCGCAATTCCAATGCAAGACTGGATCCCATGTTAAACCTATCACAATTCGATAAATAATTGAAAATAAAATTTTTGAATTCATTACATAGAATAAATAGGACTTCATGTGGTCTGCAAGACCCAACTTGAAGTCCAACAAAGTGTACCAGCAATAAGGGTTTCAGTGGTAAATCAAGCATTCCACCCCGCTCAGACTTCGGTGTCAGCAGACAGGAAAGTAGCCCGCAATCCCTTACTGCATATAGCCTCATCCGTTGTAGCAAATGCAATAATAAAACCCTTTCGACAAAAGTATTATCTTTAGGATTTGCTAATATTATTATGCCGAATCTTTATATAATAGCAGGTTGAAATGGTGCTGGTAAGACTACGGCATCTTTTACAGTTTTGCCTGAAATGTTAAACTGTGACGAGTTTATCAATGCCGATGAAATAGCACGCGGACTTTCACCATTAAATCCAGACAGAGCGGCGATTGATGCAGGAAGATTAATGCTTGCAAAAATTGACAATTTGTTGCTGAAACAGAAGGATTTTGCTTTTGAGACAACCTTAGCGACAAAAAGTTATGCTAAGACTATCACGAGAGCACAAAAAAACGGATATCTGATCACATTAGTTTTCTTCTGGCTTGATTCTGTTGACTTAGCAATTGAAAGGGTTAAAACAAGAGTTCTTGAAGGGGGCCATAATATTCCCTATACTGTTATAACCAGACGATATTTCTCAGGACTTAATAACCTATTCAATCTTTATATCCCGATTTGTGACTATTGGATGGTATTTAACAATTCTAAATCACCTTCAGAACTAATTGCTGAAGGTTATTCTGATAAAGACCTTGACATTAAAAATATTAATACCTTTGACATCATAAAACAACTATCTCAAAATGACAAAAAAAGATAATTTAATAAGAGCTAAAATTATCAAGGGACTGGAAATTGCACATAAAAAGTTGATCCAAACAAAAAAAGATAGAAATCTTGATCTGGTTGTTTCAGATAACGGCAAGATTGTTCACATTCATCCCAAGGACTTATAGCAGGTGAAAGTTGTACTAGCTTCAATAAATAGGACTTCATGTGGTCTGCAAGGCCCAACTTGAAGTCGCTGTTGAACTACATCCGTGGTAAAGGTGGTATGGACTTATCAAAGGTTTTTCCTTATTAGCAGGATTTGAAGACGAGGGTTATCAGGGTGAAAAAGGCATCTAATCCTGTAAAAACTCGACCCCACCAAGCTTCACCGGCTTTTGCTTTGCAAGGTCGCTGTAATCTTTATGCATGAAGGTAACGCCATCATCGATGGAGATTTCGGAGCATATTGACCCCCTTTGTTGTTTGATTATCTGCAGGTTTTATTATTCAGGGGTATAAAACCAATGTAGTTTTGTTAAGCCCTGAATATCTGTTTTTGTAAATATATCATTATTGTACGGCTAAATTCCATTACGTCCCTACGGGACTTTTGGGTTAAACTGCAACTTCTTTTCTAATCGGGTAGGAA
>JBAXXU010000032.1:0-35914 GCA_037127735.1 Bacteroidota bacterium | reverse complement strand
TTTGTAAAAATAGGCATTCAGGATGAGTTGATTGGGTTGAATCTTTATTACAGAGAAAAAAGGGATGTTACATCGGATTGGAAGCAGATTTGGGATTACAACAGTTACACCAGCCTGGCACAGGCATACGTTCATGCCAAATATAGTTTTAACGATAAGCTGACTTTAAATGCTGGTGTACATTCCCAGCTGTTCTTCCTGAACAATTCTGTTTCTGTTGAACCGCGTTTAGGCCTGAAATACGATATAAACAGCAAAAGTTCACTGAATTTTGGCTATGGGCTTCATTCTCAAATCCAACCCATCAACGTTTATTTCCTGCAAACGCAAAACGCCGATGGCTCTTACAGCTATGACAACAAGAATTTAGATTTCACAAAAAGTCATCATTTTGTATTGGGCTACGACCTGCAACCTTTCAAAGACTGGCGGCTGAAAACTGAAGTTTATTATCAATCGCTTTACAATGTTCCTGTAAACACATTTTCGAGCAGCTATTCCATGCTTAATACGGGAGCAAGTTTTAAAACTGATTTGGAAGACAGCCTGAGGAATAAGGGCACCGGAAAAAATTACGGGATCGAATTAACCGTTGAGAAATTTTTCAGCAACGGGTATTATGGATTGTTTACCTCATCCCTGTACAGTTCCAAATACAAAGGAAGCGATGGCATAGAAAGAAACACCGCCTTCAACGGAAAATACATTTTCAATATTCTTGGCGGAAAAGAATGGAACGTAGGAGGCGGGAACCGAAACAAAATTTCGACAGACATTAAATGCACCTATGCCGGAGGCAGGGCCTACACTCTTATTGATTTGGAAGCGTCTGGTGCTATTGGTCATGAACAATTATCAACGGAGGCATATTCGGCTTTTAATCCAAATTACTTCCGTTTAGATTTCAAGCTGGGATATACGCTTAATAGTCGTACAAAGAAATTGTCTCAATCCATTTTTTTGGACCTGCAAAACATCACGAACAATAAAAACGTTTTCTCACAAAGCTATGATGACAGAAGCCAGTCAATAAGCACAACTTACCAGCTCGGTTTTTTTCCGAATTTTATTTATAAAATTCAATTCTAAATAAGTTATTTACTTTTGTGCAATGAAATCACTTACATTAAACAACAAGAAAGTTGAAATTCTATTTTACGTTCTAATATGGGTACTGGTTTTTTCAGTCCCCTATTTCAGCGAACGCAGTTCCGGACATATCAACTGGAATGAGTTGGCAAGAAACTGGACTCATATATTAGGATATCTCGTTGTTTTCCTGATCAATGTCTATGTTCTGGTACCCTGTTTACTCATGAAAAGGAGATACCTCTACTACTTTGTATCAGTATCGGCTCTGATATTGTTGATAATAGCCTTACCCCTTCTTTTGCAACCAGGCATTCAGACGCATGCTGGTTCCCCAAATGATGGTTTGAGAACAACAGGCATAAATACACCCATGCAAAAACCACCCTTATTGGTCTTTGCAGATAATCTGATTCTTTGCATTCTTATTCTAGGTGCTGGAACTTCAACAAGACTTATGTCGAAATGGCTGAGTGAACAAAAATTGCGAAAAGATGCGGAGAAGGAACATCTCAAAACCAACCTGGCCTTACTGAGACATCAGGTAAGTCCACACTTTTTCATGAATACGCTGAACAACATTCATTCACTTATTGAAATGGATACAGCAAAAGCCCAGGATGCTGTTGAACGGCTTTCAACACTTATGAGGTATCTACTTTATGATTCAGCCAGAAACACTATCGAACTGAAAAAAGAAATTGAATTTATACACAGTTTTATTTCGCTGATGCAACTCAGACATTCGGATGAAGTTGACGTTAAAACTATTATTCCCAAACAAATTCCTGATGCTCAGATACCCCCGATGCTTTTTATTTCACTTATAGAAAATGCCTTTAAGCATGGCGTGTGTTATCCGTTGAAGTCTTACATTTATTTTGAACTGCAGATTCTTGAAACATCGCTTCTTTGTATTGTTAAGAACAGCAAACATAAGAATACAACAAATCAACACGGTGAATACTCTGGAATAGGACTCGACAATATAAAAGATAGCCTCAGGTTATTATATGAGGATAACTTCCGGTTGAATATACTTGACACTGAAAATGAATTTGAAGTAACACTATCGATTCCGGTATGAAGATAAAATGTATTGCAATCGATGATGAACCTCTGGCAGTAAAGAAGATGGCAGGTTATATTCAGAAAATTCCCTTTCTGGAACTGGTAGCTGAATGCCGGAGTGCATTTGAGGCAATGAGCATCATGAGTAAAGGTGATGTTCAACTCTTGTTTATCGATATTAATATGGCTGATATTAACGGGATGGAATTTGTAAAATCATTGACAAACAAACCCTATGTCGTATTTACGACTGCCTATAGCGAATATGCTGTTGAAGGTTTTCAGGTAATGGCAGTAGATTATTTATTAAAACCAATAACCTTCAGTAATTTTCTGAAGGCGGCAAACAGGGTGAAAAATATTATAGAATTAACCGATAATAATAGAAAAGAAGTCATCAGGGCAACTACAGATCATTTATTTGTTAAATCAGAATATAAACTTGTTCGTATCGAACTGTGTGATATAAAATATATTGAAAGTCAACATGAGTATATAAAAATACATCTGATTAACAGTAAGCCTGTGATGACAAAGCTTAGCATGAAGTCTGTTGAAGAACAGCTGCCATCCGACCGTTTTATGAGAGTTCAGCGTTCTTATATCGTTAATCTTTCTAAGATTTCAGTGATAGAACGAAACAGGATTGTATTTGATGGGAAAGTATATATCGCAGTCAGTGAGCAATACAGAGAAAATTTCCAGAAGCATATTAATGGCTGATTTTTATTTCTTATTAATAAAATCATCTGCCATATATTCCAACTCATCTTTATATAGTCCTGGGTATGATGTGGGTTTTTCTGCAATTTCCATTATACTTCCTGAAGATGCCGGAATAATTGGTGATGTACTGATCCAGACAGATTAATTTGGATTTGATTCCATGGAGTAAATCGTCTCAAGTCCATTTATCCTGACTGTATTAAGGAAAGCATATTGAATCCTGTAACCAATTACAAAATAGTAAAAAAGCGCCGACAACAGCAGATTATTGTTCTGGAACCATCATTTTCTCTTTCCGGCAGTTATTGAAAGGAGTTTACGCAGCCAATCGAAATAAAGTGATAAATATAATGTGGTACACATCAACCATATTACAGAAAGATTGAACCAGAAAGTATCAAATGATCTCCCGGCAATTCTTTTTTGGGATGCAAGGAAATGCGCCCTTCCGTTATTAAAATCAGGATCTTTGTAAACAGGCGCTACCTTTTGCATTATACTTACCGGAGTTTCTCTGTAAAAGTCTTTGACTTCAGAATTTAATACCAGTACTTCAAGAGATTTGTTATGATATTTCAACTTCTGGTTGTAAAGAAATTGGTCTCCTTTCTGACGTGAAATATCATTTATGATTTTATCTTTTTTCTTCTGAAGCTCATCACTGCTATCAGAATAATAAGTTTTCAACTGTTTGAGATGGTTTTTGGCAAGTTCTGCAATATTAAAATTGAATTGGTCAGGGTTTAGCTTGTTAATCTCAATAAATGGCGCCAGATGATTTTCACTGTCAAGTTTTTGCATTTCATTCTTAATAAGAATAAGCTTTTTTTCTATATCCTGCCGCGGCTTATCTGTTTTCTGCCATCCTGCCACAAGGTCGATCTTCCCGATTAATTCCGAAATAAGAAGTTCGGAACGGAAACGGTCCTGGGCAATCTTTTTTTCTAAATCAAAAAACTGAGCCATGTAAACATTGCTCTTAAATTGTTCAACAGCAAGAGCTTCAAATGCCCATCTCGAAACCATGACTTCTCCGGCAATTGCAACCGCGTCTTTTCCGGAGCTTTTGTCTTGCAGGTCGTCAAACTTTACTATAACTCCGCAAAGCAGTATCTGAGGAATGAGTAGCAAAGGAATAAGTATATAAATGGTTACAACTGAGTCGAATGCGGAAGATATGTTTAAGCCAAGCAGGTTGGAAAATACTGCAACAGAAAACAATATCAGCCAATAGGTTATATTCATCTGATAAATACCAATGATCAGGTTCCCGATAATTACAAAACTCAATGTTTGAAATGCCGACAACAGGATCAGAAAAATGACCTTGGAATTGATGTAACTGAAACGGCTAAGGTTAAGGAACGATTCACGCTGTAAAATCTTACGATCTTTCACGATCTCTTCGGCGCTAACACTCATCCCCATGAAAAGCACAACTACAATTGACATGAACATGTAAGATATCAGGCTCTTATTTTCAAAAAAAACATATTTATTATTTTCAGCGAAGCGGGTAAAATATGCCACGATGACTGCCAATACCGGTGCTTCAATAAGGTTAATGAGCATATATTGTTTGTCAGTCACCTTAATACGGAGGTTGCGTTCGAAGAAAATCCGGAATTGTTTGAATAATCCGGGCTTTTTAAACCTTGTTTGTGGCAATTTGGAATCAGATATACTACTTTCCTGCTTTAAATTTTTCGACTTTTCCTGATATAACCGGTGCCAGTATTCAGGTGTAAAACGCCTTTCAGATGTAAAATAACCGGAACTGTCAATCTTTTTGGTTTCCACTATTTCAAGTACCTGTTCAGGATTTACATTCCCGCAATTTAAACATTCGCAGTTATCAGAATTTATATGGTTTACCTGTTGTTTAAAATATATTATTGCATCAAGGGGATTTCCGGCATATATTGGCCTTCCACCCTTGTCCATTATCCATAACTGGTCGAATAATTTGAAAATGGCAGATGATGGCTGATGAATATTAACTATGATCAATTTACCTTTTCTGGCCTGTTGCTTAAGCAGCAGCATCACCATTTCCGAATCTGTGGAGGAGAGCCCGGATGTGGGTTCATCAACGAAAAGAATAAAGGGCTCCCGGATTAATTCCAGGGCAACATTGAGCCTTTTTCTCTGACCTCCGCTAATGGTTTTTTTAAGCGGACTCCCTACTTTCAGATCTTTGTAATCATAAAGTTCAAGCTCATTCAGAATATCAAAAACTTTCTTCTCAATATCAGTCTTTGATAATTCGTCAAAACAAAGTCTGGCATTATAGTATAGGTTCTCCCACACGGTAAGGTCTTCAAACAAAAGATCATCCTGTGGTACGAACCCAATTAAACCTTCAATTTCTTTTTTGTTCCTATGGATATCAAACTGGTTGATCTTAATTTCTCCATGCTGGACAACAATGTTTCCGTTAAGAATATTCAGTAAAGTTGATTTCCCAACTCCGCTGCCTCCCATTACTGCAATTAATTGTCCTGAATGTTCAGAGAATGAGAAATCATAAAGTCCGTTTTGGCTGTTTATAAATCTGAACTCCAATTCGTTTCCACTGAAAATAAATTGGATATCCGCCTCTCTGTCAATAAAACTATTGGCAATATCGATATGGTAAACAGGCTGTATCCGTGGACCACGGATAATCCCTCCCTCCCTGAAGGCATAAAAGCGTCCCGGTAAAATAAGGTTTCCTTCAAGGGTCAGCTCATCCCTTCCCTGGAAAATAAAAATAAAGTGACCGATCAGTGAGGATCTCATAAACAAAATATCCCCATCAATGTTTTTTTTACTGATATGTTTGGAGCTGATGCCCGGTATTTTTTCTTTATTGTCAATCAGTAGAAAATCCTCTGAATCAAGCTGATCGTTTGAAGTATGGAAAATGAAGTCAATAAATTTGCCAAGTTCTGCCTCATTTATATCAAATACTTGTGCAAGAATATTATATAGCTTTCTGGCTCTTTCTGTATCACCCCCTTTGGCTAATTCGAGGAATCTGAGAAAGACCATTATCTGCTCATTTTTCTGAAGCCTGCCTTTTATACGGGTACTGATTCCCAGAGCCTGCTCGTCCAAATCACCGGTAAAGGGCGATTCACCATCAAGACCATAAAAATCCAGTAATTCTTTAAATAAATCGAGATACTCATCAGATGATGAAATACCCAGGTGCAATTGCAGATACTGGGAAAAATTTCGAAGTGCAACTTCTTTTTTTGAACCGGTAATTGCAGAGAACAGGGCAAAAAGATTAATAAGGGCATTAAGTGTTGTCTCGTTCATTGAGTATTGCAGATTGCGGATTGCGGATTGCGGATTGTGTATTGCATAATGAATTAAAGCCAGAGGATTGACTTCTCAAATCCGAAATCGAAAATCCGAAATCCGAAATACACAACCCAAAATCCGAAATCGACATAATTGGGACAAAATAAGTTTAACCTGATACTAGATCATGCTATTCCTTAGCTTTTCAATTTCAGAAGCAATTTTCTTAAGTTCTTCATTACCAATCACTTTATTATCTTCGAAGAACTTCATAATTGGTTTTATACTCTCATAATATGGTTTTATTGTTTCATCTGGTGACAAGGTTTCCAGAAGTTTAAATACAGATGTAACACGGTCCTTCTGATTATTCATTAACTCAAGGAATTTGGTATTATCCTTTGCATACAAACTGGTCTGTGTCAGAAGATATAATGCCTCAACGTTTGCACTCATTACAGTAATTCCATATATTTTGGCATGATTTCCATTTGTCATCTGTTTATGAAATTCTGTAAATGCCTGAGTGGTGAGAACTTCAACAGAATCTTTGTTTGATTGGTTGTTGGCAATTCTCATGATTAATTTATTTACAACGTCTACGTCACCGGATATTCCAAGATCTACAAATAACCCTAACAGGACCTTATTAATCTTCATCTCAATATCACCCCGATTGTAAACTGAAGCATATTTAGTATCTATTCCATAAAAACCCATTACAAGGCTTTTCGAAGTTGTGGTCATCATTTTTTCGGCCTTCTCTACAGGAACGGTAATGTCAATCATGTATGCAGCACCGGCCTTGTTAATAAGATCGACCAGTTCAAATCCTTTAGGCGAATTCCGGATTATTTCAATAATCTGATCCTTCAGTTTTCCAGAGTCGTACGCTTCAACAGGAGCAGCTTCTACCTTGGAAATAGTTCCTTTAGCCTGTTTACCGGCATTGTTACAACCGGCCACCACGAAGGTTGCAAGAGCGAGTGCGAAAAAGTGCTTCAAAAAGTGATTTTTCATGATTAGAGAATTTTAGATTTATAATTGTGTGTTTAATGCCAAAGAACCAAATAAATTTTTCACTTGGTCAAGCTGTCGATTGTTTTCGCTTGTTCCCAAGTTCTGACCCTTACAAATATAGCATTTTTTAACATCAAAATTATTCCCGGCCATTATTATTTTATAGCCAGAGCATTATTTTATGATCAATAAAGCTTAATGGCGACTTATTCTATTATTATGTTAAGAAGGGAGTTGAAATAATGGAAATTAGTAGTCATTTACCCTTTGCATGGCTATTGAAGGTTGAATGGCATCAAAACATAGTGACCAATTATACGTTTTTTAGTATATTTTGTCTATCTTTCATTAAAATTTATACTTTTTTTTATGCACAAAACAGAGGTATTTGCTGAACTCGAGCGAGGAGTGCACGCAGCGCTGGAGACTTATTCCAATGTCCATCGGGGAAGCGGACATAATTCGATTGTGTCCACTCATTTATTCGAGCAGGCCAGGGCTATTGTCCTCGAATACCTGGGGCTGAATAAGGGCAAATACGTGGTCATCTTTTGCTCGCCCGGGGGAGCAGAGGCCTTCAAGGCAAAACTTGAGCCGGAAAGTTATCAAAGTGTGTCAAGCCAGGACATCGGCCTGCCATTAGGTGTAAGGGCATTAGCTGTCAACAGAAAAGCATTGCCAAAAGGCGCTCCTTCCCAGACAGGTGGAGGGACAGCCAGACTTATCTCTCCTGATTGGGTTATCTGGGCCGATGCACCAGACAAGTTCGAGGCCGGCACACCCGCCATCATCAACGTCATCGCGTTCGCCAAAGCGCTGTGCCTGATCAGGCAATCCGGAAATGAAATCTTCCTGTATCCAACCGCCCAAAAGCTTACTGCTACCGATATTCTGTACCACGATGAACTGGAGAAATACTCCGGGCAGGAACTGTTGGATAAACTCAGGCAGACACTGATAGGTCGCAACATGCGCGTCCCTACTGTTGAAGGTGTCAGGTCTTATATCAACCTCGACAACAGCGCGAGCACTCCCACATTCACGCCGATATGGAACGCTGTCTGCCAAACGTGGCGCCAGCCCATACAAATACAGCAAGAGATCATTCACGAGGTCAAGTCCATTTGCGCCGGAGTACTGGATGCCTCTTTGTCTGCCTATAGTATTATCTTTACTTCCAATACCACCGAAGCCATCAATCTGGCAGCCGAAAGTTTGAGCCGTGAATCTGAACAGGACACAGAACCCCTTGTGCTCAGCACGCTCCTCGAACACTCCTCGAATGATCTGCCATGGCGCATGTTCCCCCAATTTTCGATGATCCGGCTAAAAGTGGACGCTGAAGGCTTTTTAGATTTGAACGAACTCGACACGATCTTATCCGCGTACAACCAGAAGGGTGAGCACGGAAAGAAGCGGATCAGGCTAATGACCGTGAGCGGTGCTTCGAACGTCCTCGGCTCATTTAACAACCTGAAGGAGATAAGTCGAATCGTTCACAAATATGGGGCTCGTTTGCTGGTAGATGCGGCACAGTTGGTCGCACACCGTAAGGTCGGAATGGAACGATGCGGGATTGACTATCTCGCCTTCTCTGCCCATAAGGTGTACGCGCCCTTCGGAACCGGAGTTTTAGCGGTTAGAAAGGGCCTGCTTAATTTTAATACCGCAGAACTGGAGCAAATACAGTCATCCGGCGAGGAAAATCCAGGAGGTATAGTCGCCTTGGGCAAAGCGCTTATGCTTATGCAGCGGATCGGTCTGGACTTAATCAAGGATGAAGAACAAGCTCTGACCAGGAAGACATTGCTTGGTTTGGCACAAATAAAGGGTCTCATAATTTATGGGATAAATGACCCTGCCTCGCCCATGTTCAACCAAAAAGGCGGAGTCATTGTCTTTAGCATGAAGGGCATTATGTCCAACCGGGTGGCCAAAGAATTGGCCTTGCGAGGCGGGATAGGTGTGCGATACGGTTGTCATTGTGCTCATATTCTGATCAAACACCTTCTTGGTATTACTCCTCTGCTGGCGAGTTTCCAGGGCATTATCGTGAAACTATTCCCTGGGTTAAAGCTGCCAGGTCTTGTGCGTGTGAGCCTTGGCATCGGGAATACCGGTGAGGATGTTGACACATTGATTCACATGCTGGACAAAATTGCCTTGAAGCCACAGTCCTTAACGCATGGGGCCTCCGATTCTAAACAAAATAGAACACCCATCTTTCCAAAGGCGAATGCAGAACAGCAGATTAACGATTTCGTCAAAGCTGCCGCCATGAGAGTCTATGCCCAACTCTAATGCAGTTTCAACCGGTTGCAACTTTCAAAGGTTCGGGGTACCAAACGAGACAAGAGGTCATTTCCGACCTCTTTCTTTTTTTTGCAATATTAAGCTCGAACCTTTCCCTTTCTTCAATATGTGTCAATAGAAATTAAAAGAAGAATTAAAATAAAAATCAGATTCATCTGAATATTTCGTAATTAAGACAACACAAACAAATTATTCATTTTTTCAATTCAATATTGATCTGGATAATCAAACATATCAGCCTTCTATAGCCTTGTATTTTCATCATGAATTGATATTAATTGATTTGGAAATACGATTATTATGTTATCTTTGTCAAAGAATAATTACAAAAATGGCATATTTAAACAGAGACAGAGAAAAAGATTTAGATTCCTGCAATCTCTTCATTGCACTTCTTTTACGAAAACTATCCTGAATTACACCTGATTGCTGCCGGCTCTTTACTTGAATTTGCTTTGCATGAATTGCCATCTTTTGGAGTTGGAAGGATCAGTTCAATGTATGTCTATCCGTTTTCTTTTGAAGAGTTCTTAAAAGCATCTAATGCAGAACTGTTGAATCAGGCAATCAGAAATGCAAAACCGGAAAACCCTCTTAATGAGGCAGTACATACTAAAGCGCTGGAGTATTACCGGAAATTTCTAATACTTGGGGGAATGCCTGCCATTGTCTCTTCATACCTTTCAGGTGGGGCTGATATTCTATCGTGTCAGTATCTTTTGGATGACCTGATCAATACATATGAGGACGATTTCGCAAAATGCAAAAAACGTTTTAATGCTTCTGTTGTCAGGGAAGTGTTCAGATCGGTAGCCTTTCAGAACGGAAGAAAATTTGTTTATGAAAAAGCTTCAAATGAATTAGGCCGCCTGCAAATTAAAAATGCACTTGAACTTCTTATAATGGCGGGACTGATTATTCCGGTTACACATACTTCAGAGATTTATACGAAAGCCGGACAATACTTTAAGATTGAGCCAAACTGATTCTTAACTTGTCTGATTTTTTATTGATATTTACATATTCTGTTTAACAAAAATTTTCGACCCCATGAGTATAAAGTTTATCCCGTTTGAAGTCCTGGAAAAATTCATGTTGAATGTAATGGTAAAGGCAGGCATTCCCGAAGAAGATGCCGGAATAATTTGTGATGTATTGATCCAGGCTGACAAATTTGGATTTGACTCCCATGGAGTAAATCGACTCAAGAGCATATATCTCGATCGTATTAAAGATGGCATACTAAATCCTGTAACCAATTATAAAATTGTAAAAGAGGGGCCCACAACAGCTGTAGTGGATGGACAAAATGGAATGGGCCACGTTATATCATATTACGCTATGAGGCTGGCCATCGAAAAAGCCCGAAAATATGGCATGGGTATGGTAACTGTGCGTAATTCGAGCCACTTTGGCTTTGCCGGATATTATCCTCTTATGGCTGTACGAGAGAATATGATTGGCATAGCGGGGACCAACGCCCGTCCTTCTATTGCTCCGACTTTTGGTGTGGAAAACATGCTGGGCACCAATCCTATGACCTTCGGTTTACCAAGCGATGAATCCTTTCCGTTTCTGCTCGACTGCGCCACTTCAATTACTCAAAGAGGAAAAATAGAGCTTTATGCCAGGGAGGGAAAGGATTTGCCCAAAGGATGGGTAATTGATGAGAATGGCGAAAGTAAGACTAATTCATCTGAAGCGCTTGAAGATCTTACCAGAGGTAATGCTGCACTAACTCCGCTGGGTGGTGTGGGCGAAGAAACCGGAGGATATAAGGGTTACGGTTATGCCACTGTTGTAGAGATTCTTTCGGCAGCTTTGCAGCAAGGCGGATTCCTGAAGATGCTCATTGGTTCGAAAGATGGAAAGAAAGTACCATATAGTGTTGGTCACTTCTTTATTGTTATAGATATCAGCGCTTTTGCTGATCCTGAAGATTTTAAAAAGACCACAGGCAATATTCTGCGTGAATTAAGGGCTTCAAAGAAAATGCCCGGTCAAACCCGTATTTATACCGCGGGCGAAAAAGAATATGATACATGGCTGGAAAGAAAAGACAAAGGTGTGCCATTTAATGTTGAGCTCCTGGAAGAGTTCAGGGGTTTATGCATTACTTACAATCTAAGGGAATATCTTCCTCACTTTGAAGCATAAAACAAATCTTTTGCTGCTGTTTCCATTAACAAATAGAAAGCCTGACCTTCGGGTGCAACATATGGCCTGTCGAAATTTGGCAAACCGCAAACATTCTGAACATATCCCAGATTATCAACATGTTCATTGGCTGCTTTTCTCATCTTTTCTGCCCTTTCAAGATAGGATGATTCAAGATACCCTGCAGCAACACCTCTGAAAATGGTATAGCTGATCATCTGGCTCAGATTAACTTCGGTAAAAGTGTCAGGCTTATTAACAACGTTATGAAATAAACCATCTTCACGCAGGTACTTTAAGCAACCATCTACTACTTCTTTAGCATAAACTATTAACCTTTTCTTATCCTCCGGTCTGCTTTCGGGCAACAGTTTTATTACTCTGGTTAAACCGGCTGCTGTCCAGCCATTTCCCACACCCCAGAAATCCTCTCTGATAAATTTACTATTGGGTCCATCCCATATATGTGAATAAAGCTGTTCCTTTTCATGATAAAGGTATTTTCTATAACCTTCAATCTGTTTCATAGCCTCGTCAAATTCTCCTGCTGCAGCAAGAAAAGGCGGCAGCATATAAAAAGCATCTGACATTATGAATCTCGTTGGCTCCTGAGTATGATAGATAATTCCTTCTTCGTTTTTGTGATTTGTATTTTTAATCACATCCAACATTTCATTAGCTCCTTTCATAAAAACAGGATCGCCTGTTAATTTTCCTGCAAATAAAACAGCTTCGCCTATGCTTGAACAATCGTTGATTGGCATATTCCCTTTTATTACTGAGAAACGCCCTTCAACCTGTCGCATAATTGCAGCGCGTGCAAAGGAAACAACCAAATCAAATTCACCCATTTCTAAAAGGGCCTGAGCAACTGTACCTTGTTCCCAATCAAAGCGCTGCATTCCAATTGTAGCAACTAAAACCCTTTCAATTCTGTCACGAAGCGATGAAGATTTACCCACGTAAAGCTTTCCTGATTTATTTGCCGAAGGCTCCGGGATAACTGAATTTGATTGACATGAAGTAGCGCCAGCTGTTAAGCCTGCCAATCCTAAAGAAATTACACCCGTGTTTTTAAGGAAATTCCTTCGTGAATTATTGTTTTCTGAAGTTGTTAATTTTCCCATTTCAGTTTTAAATTATTAGTTTTCTTTTATATTAGTAGTTCAAATGATATTAGTTAATGCCAAATATTGTCTTTAACAGTATCAATATTCAATTCCAATAACTGAATGCCGACATGGTTTTCAGATGTGAATTTAAGAAAATATATTATTTCTTAACTATTTTTCGTGTTTTGGTACCAAAAAAGAGTGTGTGTGAATTTGAACGGGAGCTACCTCTTTCATTTTTTCTGCTATCTTTAAAGCAAAAATGCTAATCAGAAAAACCCTGACCGGAATCAATATTCATTCGCTGATCTCAGTCCTGATTATTCTTTTAACATTCAATTGCATGGCATGCCATGGCGATCGCTCTGCCTGGAATAAAAGCACTGTTTCAACCGGAATGTCAGATTCTACAAAACTCATAGAGACTACTGACGAATTCCGGTGTGTTAATGCAATGCTTGTTTTACCCAAAAATCCGGGTCCGGGAGAAACATTCCGCATTTTGGTGACAGGAGGGGAAGATATCCGGAAAGCGCAGATCATCGTTAAAGGTCCATCGGGTAGTTTACGATCCCTGAAAAGCATAACAGGGGAGGAATTGCCTTACTGGCGGATTGATGATTTTACCGGAAGTTCTGACGGCAAGTACAAAGCGTCATTAATTGCGGATAATAAGCTGATAAGTGAACTGGAGTTTATAATTTCTCCGGAGGAGGTTACACACTCAACAGGAGTGGTATGGAAGAACCTGCGTGGGTGGGACAGTGGTATGGAGACAATCTATTCTGCCTGGATAAACGCTTTGTTTCATGGCTGCGACGAGCAGGCTTCATGGTCTGCGCTCCATGAGGTGACCCAAAATCAAAGTCAGAATTTCCTTTACAATTACCTTTGCCTGGGTGAAGATGACCCTGATGGAAAAAACATGTTGATCATGCAGCCTGATTGTGCCGATAATCCATTTTTCCTGAGAGCATATTTTGCATGGAAGCTTGGCCTCCCATTTGGTTACCATGTTTGCGACAGGGGCTACCTCAACCATAATCCCAAAGCCGGCCAATGGATCACAAATGAAACTTCCGGCTCGAAAACCCTCCCGGTACCGGCATTCAATAACTTCCTCAGAAGGATAAAGGATGGCGTCCAATCGGCCACGGCCCGAACTGCCCTGGATGATGAAAATTCCGATTATTACCCCGTTTCACTTGAACAGGGAGCCTTGCGACCGGGTATTGTTTTTGCAGATCCTTACGGACATACACTGATCCTCGTGAGCCGTGTACCACAAACCGGTGGTCATCCCGGATTACTTCTTTCAGTAGATGCCCAACCTGACGGAACTGTAGGTATCAAGCGGTTTTGGAAAGGTAATTTTCTGTTTAATACTTCGGGGGTGGTCGGAGAACCCGGTTTTAAGGCTTTTCGTCCCATATCTTTAAATAAAGGTGTGTCATGCCTGATGCAAAATAAAGAGCTGACAGCAGCAGCAGGGTTCGTACCCTTTTCACTTCAGCAGAGAAAGATGGAAAGCGATGTTTTCTATCACATTATGGAGCGGTTAATCAACCCGAAGCCACTTGATCCTGAAGTCGCGTTGCTCGGCCTGATACAGGCGCTGCACGAACAGTTAATGGTACGCGTTACTTCAGTAGCCAATAGTGAAGCTTATTTCAAATTACATCAGGGGGCCATTATTCCAATGCCCTCCGGCACTGCCGGAATTTTTCAGGCAGGTGGTCAATGGGAAAACTTTTCAACTCCTAACCGCGATCTGAGGCTTTTGATCGCTATGGATGCAGCGCTCGATTTTCCTGATCTGGTCGCCCGTTCACCGGAGGATTTTACTATCTCACCACTTACCTCTCCCGGGCATGTTAAGAATAAACTTCAGGTTATAGTCGATCAGAAATTTTCTGAACTAACGATAAGCTATACCCGGACAGATGGCTCCTTACAAAAACTGACTTTGGTTGAAATACTTAAAAGAAGGGATGCCTTTGAAATGGCCTATAATCCGAATGATGGAATCGAAATCCGTTGGGGGGCGCCGGAAAACAGCGATGAAAGGGCTACGTGCCATCGTCACACCCCGTCAAACCAACTTGAAAAGATGCGCTCGGTACGGGTGTGGTTTCAGAAACGGTTACATCCGCCAACATGAAACTATTTTCTTTTCAGAAAATAATAGACCGGTATCCCTGAAAAAATAAGGATCATACCTATGGCAGCTTCGCGGGGCCTGGTTATAATGGTATTGAAAAACAGGCCAATACAAAACAGGATAAATATGGCAGGCACTACAGGATACCCCCAGACTTTGTAAGGCCTGTGTGCATCGGGCATCCTGCGGCGTAAAATAAATACCCCAAGCGTAGTGGCGCCATAAAATATAAATACTGCAAAAATAATCATGTCAGTCAACTGATCGAAGGTTCCCGACAAAACCAGCACCGATGCCCATATTCCCTGCCATAAGAGTGAATTGGATGGAACATTGGCCTTGTTAATCTTCGCGATACCTGAAAATAAAAGCTTTTCGCGAGCCATAGCATAATAGGGACGGGCTCCTGTAAGTATACTGGCGTTTGTGCAACCCAGAGTAGTAACAAGTATTAATAACGAAATAAACATAACGCCTCCTGTTCCCCAGAAAGTCCTGACCGCCTCAACTGCAGCAATCTGATTGCCTGATTCATGAATCTGAATTAATTGTGGAATGGATAGCAATGTGAGATATGTAATATTAACCAGCAGATAAATGAATATCACGATAAAAACACCTGTTACAATTCCTTTCGGGATGTTTCTTGTAGGGTCTTTAACTTCTCCTCCGATAAATCCGACAGAAACCCATCCCTGGTAAGCCCAGAAGGCAGCCAGCATAGCCGTAAAAAAGGAAGAGAGCGTAACGGTTCCGCTTGTCAACTCTTTAATATCCATATAATTTGCAGGCGTGGTTGTGATGCTTCCCAAACCAAAGACAACAATCGTCAGCAGCCCCGCGAATACCAGCAACATGATTGCTTTACTGACTCCTGCTCCGCTTTTTAACCCGGAGATGTTCAGCCCTGTTAAAATTAAAATCAGCAGAATTGCAGTCAGCTTGACTCCGAAATCCTGAAAAGGGAAGAAAACGCCGCCTATTGTAAAATGTTGAAGAGAGCTAAAGATATCAGGAATCGAAATGATACTGTTCAGCGATTGTGCAAATACGTATGCAAGGGAGGAGATCGTTGCAGTCTGAATGACGGTAAAGAGTGACCATCCGTATATAAATGAAAAGAACCGGTTGTAAATTTTTTTTAAATAAATAAATTCACCCCCTGTATCTGCCAGTAATCCGGCAACTTCCGCATTACTTAACGCCCCGAAGAGAGTGATAATTCCACCGACAATCCAGGCAACGAGAATCCATACTGAAGAGTGAAGTTCTGCTGCCATCGGAGCAATTTTTTTATATACTCCTGATCCGATGATATTTGCAACTACAAAAATAACGACATACCCCATACCCAGCGTCCTGACAAGATTCCTTTGATTACCCATAGCGAAGCGATTAAAAAATACAACGATCACAATGTAATAAATTTTTCAGAAACCGGAAAACCAAACATCGCGAGAGGTCATTTTCGACCTCTTTTTTTCGGGATGTTCAAAAACCCCACTGTCATTGATTAATACCCGGATAGGCAGAATGAAAGGAGATTTTAGTTAAAGTTTTATTGTTACTAATCAGAGCCTGGAGTTTGGAGTGCATAAAGTGAGCTAAAGTGAGCTAAAGTGAGCTAAAGTTTGGAGTGATTAAAGTTAAAAGTTTTTGATTTCATTTTCTTTTATAATCGGTGATAACATTCAAAGTTTGTAATACATATTGATTATTTTTTTTGTTTAACCTTGACATTCCGGATGGCTCTTTTAGAACCATTGAGAAAAATCCCGGACAGTTTTGATATGCCCGGGATTAAAAATTTATTGGATTATATCACATTCTAAATGAGGATCTGTCTTGCGTATTTCACACAGGTCTTAGTCTCTTTCACAGAATTTGACCATGGTTTAATATCATATTCCAGTTCAATATCGCAGTTGATTGGCCATTTATTCTTTTGTATTAAAAGAAGTATATCTGCAACCGGAGTTTCACCCTGCCCCCATACCTGATTTGTGTTTACCGGCTCGGTTTTAGGTCCGGTCTTGTCTTTAAGATGGACGCTGAATATCCGATCATGATATTTCTCAATAATGGTGTTTGGATGTAACCCTGTTGAACCAAAAAAGTGTCCGGCATCAAAGTTCATCATTACTGCAGGTGAAACAGCGAGGAATGGATCATAGCTGAAGCCTGGTGTCGCAAACTGCATGTGATTATGGAATATAGCATACATGCCATGCTTCTCAGCTATAGGCCCAAGTTTTTTAACTGCTTCTTCTCCAATTTCTTCAGTTATACCTTTAGCGCCCAAAGCTTTAGCAGCTTTATAGGCATAATCAATCTCCTCATCTGACCATCGGGCAGGTGAAAATTTGACAATAGGAATTTTTATACCGGCTTTATCGAACATCTTACGTACTTCTTCAAATTTTGAAATAGGTAATGATAATCGCCATGCTTTCATATCCTGATTGAATTTGGCCAAAGCATCTTTTTGCTCCTGTGTCAATTCCCGACGTGGTGGAGGGCCGGATGGAGGTGCAGCCACAGGAGTACCCGGAGCAGCAGGAGGAGGAGGAGGAGGAGGAGCAAACATACCCATCATAGGATTTTTTGGCGCTCCAAGAAATTCTTCCACATCATTACTCATCAATTCAATTGAACTGATTCCGGCTTCATTACAATACTTAATTACATTTTCTACACCTCCGGGTAAATCGCGCCAGCTATAGGTAATAGCCCCTATCTGAACACCGCCAAAATTTGAATTGGGAGTTGTTCCGATTTGAACTTTAGCGACAGGTGTACTCTTGCCGAATAATTTTATCGGCAGCATCGAAAAAGCAGCGATAGTTGCCGTACTTCCCAGGAACTTGCGTCGTGAGAGATTCCTTTTTGATTTGCTATTGTTTTCCATATTTTCTTTTTTTGAATTCAAAAAAATTGATTATTTATTGGATAGATAAAAGTTATTATGTTGTGCCGTGTGTTCTTTTCAAAAATAACTAAATAAAACTACGTAAATTTCACTTCTAAAGTATTTTTTTTGAAAAAATGTTTGTGTTGGCATAAAATGTGGTTTTCATATTTAAATTAATACTCATAAACTGCACGTTAATCTAAATAATCCCCGACTTCATCAAATTCTAAACTGTTGAAAGGAAAAACATTATACCTTTGGTGATTGTTTTTTCAATTAACTTTATAAGCTATTATTTATGAAATCAAGAATTTTTCTCATTATTTTATGCGTTTCCTTAACTCTTTTTTCCTGCAAAAAAATTAAAACAGAATCAATCGGTGGCTCGCAGTCACCCATCGGGATAGTTGGTGCAACGGTAACATCCTCATCAACAGCTATATCAGGAGTTAGCTCAATTTCAGGAACTGTAACAACCCTTTCGGATGGAGTATCATCTTTTAGCGGATCAGCTGTTATTACAAGCACTACAATAAAAAACATTCTTGCAAATTACGCTCCGGCAGTAGTAAGTGGCAATAATGTTTCAATAACCGGCGTGAAAGTCAAATTTACAAGTGAGGGCATTGAAAGTATTGCCCCTCTCGAACCCGGAATAATAGCGAATTTCAGTTCAGTTGTTGGAGATACCTATACTACAGCTTCGGGTAAAAGGACAGTTACAGCAGTATCAACTACCGATGATTTTTACTGGGATGGCATGTATATCAAAATAATGAAGGTTGAGGAAACACCAAACAAATTTGGTGTCAAAAAAATTATTTATTATTCCAATCATAAGTGGGGTCTTGTTGCAGCTGAATTTACTTTTGACGATAACTCAGTTGCCAGTTTCCCGGTAATTTCAAGCGCCTCCAACTAATCGCGCAGTTGATGCATAAGAAAATTAATTAAGGTTAATCATGAAATATCTGCAGATCCGGGGAGAAAGAAAAAAAATCCCCGGATTTCCTCATCACAAAGAATTTGTTTACCGGACTTACAGGTTTTTTGAAGTAAAGAGCCTTTTCAATTTCTTAACAATTGATGGCTATCTCCAGGTTTTTAAGAAACTCTATTATAACCGGAAGTACCGTTGCGTTATTCCAAGGCTGTTATTGATTGATCCAACCAGCGCCTGTAACTTAGAATGTAAAGGATGCTGGGCATCCGATTACCGGAAAAACAGCCATTTGACTTATGAAAAGCTGGATGAGCTCTTTACTGAAGCTCAGAAAATAGGCGTTGTTCAGATTATCATGAGTGGGGGGGAACCACTTATGAGAAAAAATGATATCATCAGATTAGCTGAGAAACACAAAAAACTTACTTTTGGACTTTTTACGAATGGAACTTATATTGATGAAGAGTTCGTTAAAGAACTTGTAAGGTTAGGAAACCTTAATGTTTTTGTAAGTATTGAAGGTTTTCGCGAGGATACAGATTCGCGTCGGGGAGATGGTACATATCTTAAAGTTATTGCTGCCATGGATCTGCTGAAAAAGCATGATATTGGTTTTGGCTTCTCAATATGTTATCATTCAAAAAACTATCAGACCGTTTCGAGCGATGAGTTTTTGGATTTCCTCCGCGAAAAAGGCGCATGGTTTGGCTGGATGTTCAATTACCTGCCAATTGGAAGCGATGCAGATGTTTCCCTATGTTGCAATGCTGAACAAAGGGAACATGTAAAACAAAAAATTGAGACTTATCATAAAAAACATCGATTTACTATTATTGATTTCGCGAACAGCGGACATAAAGCAATTGGTTGTGTAGCCGCGGGAAACGACTTTGCCCACATCAATGCAAACGGAGACCTGGAGCCTTGTGCTTTCTGTCATTATTCTGATTCGAATATCAACAACATGTCGCTGGTGGAAGCGTTACGTTCACCTTTTTTTAAGAATTTCCGTCAGCATAAACCATTTTCAAAAAATTTTCTACGTCCCTGCCCGATGATGGATGTTCCGGATGCGATCGTAAACATTACAAATATTCATGGTGTGCATTCTACTCATCTTAATAAACCTGAAACAGCAATAGATCTGGCAGAAAAAACCAAACCTCTTGCTGCAAAATGGGAGCCGGTTGCAAATAAACTGTATGATGAAATGGCTGAAGATGAAAAAAAACGATTCGGAATACTTACCAAAATTCTTTTCTGGGGGAACGATTTAAAAACAAAATGGTAATTATTTAATATTATGTTGTCTTTCAGATATAAGATTCCCGGATTTGTCTTAATTTTCATTGGACTGATCTTGACAATTCTATATTTTTCTATAGAATTCAGATTCGAATTGCCGGTATTTGCAGTGGCCTCCTCTTATGTTGAAACCAGGTTTTTCACAACATTCAGCACAAATTTTGCCGATGAGTTGATTCTTTTAACCCTTCTTACCGGGTTCTCACTCGTTGTATTCTCTAAAGAAAAGAATGAATTGGATTTCTATAATTCCCTGCGCATTAGAGCAATAGTTAAAACATCTGTTGCTAATGTTTTGTTTCTGATTTTTTCAGTCATGTTTGTCTATGGCAGCGGTTTTATGATAATATTAATACTAAATATATTCCTGCCCTTCATTTTATACCTCGCTATCTTTAACTTTATGAAATTCAGGGAAATGAAAAAAGGTAAATAATCAGACAGAAGACCGACTCCAAAACATTTGACCTGATTATTTACACTTTCGTCTATCTGATTCAATTTTTTTATGTTATTTTACGCACAATCAATTAACCTAACCCTAAAGCAGAAATTATGAAAACAAAAGCAATCCTTGCCCTCCTTTTCCTGTTAATTATTCTTCCTTCTTTTTCATCTCTTGCCCAGAAAGCCAATTTTTCAGGAGAATGGAAACTGGACAAAGAAAAAACTGTCCTGGCTGACAATCAGCTGTTTCTTTCCGGAATCAAAATTCAGCTTAAAAATGACAGCTTGTTCACAACTCGTACTTATGGAAACAGTATCGGTGAAGAGTATCCTTTCGATGAGAATATTTCATTTGATGGCAAGGAATGTAGGATCGTTATTTATGATATGCCAAGAACAAGTAAGGCATCGAAGTCCGAAGATGACGGGTCGCTTCTTATTGAATCAACCACCACATTTAATGGCGAATATGGTGAAGAAAATCTAACTTCAAAGGAAACCTGGAAGATTGATAATGAAGGCAATACACTAATAATCGATTTTATTAATAAAATGTCGGCCGGTGAAATTACCGGGTCAAACTTCTATAACAGAGTAAAATAAAGGAAAAGTAGTCACCTCCAAACACCCGTTTTTTTTCACCTCTGTCAGCCTCCCATGCACAAGCCGGATGCATTCAGGCTCCTGACCAAACCCCGTGACCCTTACCGGCAACAAGTATTATTAGTATTGACTTATCAGAAAATATTCCACCCTGACAACTAAGTTTATCCTGGATTTACTTTCAAAAAGGGAACTTCATATAATAAATCGACTATCAGAGCTAATAAAAGAATTAAGTATGTACGAAATATTTCCGTACATACTATTATTTATCCGTTAAATATACGTACATTTGGCATGAGTTTTGACTTGATATTTCATAAAAATCGAAAGATGAAAACAATAGAGAAAGCACGACTTGATACAAGATTATCAAAAGAACAAAAAGATTTTTTTGAGTATGCAGCGAGCATTGCAGGTTATAGAACCTTAACTGAATTTGTAATAGTTTCTTTACAAGAGAAAGCGAAAAAGATAGTTGAAGAACATGATAAGATTATCTCATCAAAGAAAGATCAGGAAATTTTCTTTAGTGAATTAATTAATCCTTCAAAACCTAATAAAGCTCTAAAAAGTGCTGCATCGCGTTATAAAAAATTGATTGCGCATGAGTTATCATACTGAATTTTTAAATTCTTCTCATACGAGGGATGAATTTGATTGTGAGCAAGAATCACTTAACTTATATATTCAAAAACATGCCAGTCAAGATGTTGAAAGACATTTGGCTGCATGTTTTGTAATGGCTAATGAGCAAAATGAAATAAAAGGGTATTATACTCTTTCAAATTTAAGTATCGATAAAGACCTTATTCCCATTAGTATTAGAAAAAAATTATCTTATAAAAACTTACCGGTAACGTTTTTGGGAAGATTAGCAAGAGATAGGAAATACAAAACAGAGAGACTCGGAGAGACATTACTTTTAGACGCCTTATATAGATGTTATAATATATCATTAAATATTGGTTCTATGGCTGTTGTGGTTGACCCTATTGATGAGAAGGCACAGACATTCTATTTAAAATATGGATTCAAAAATTTAACAGATTCAAAAAAAATGTTCATTTCAATGAAAACAATTTCTCAACTTTTTAAAAGTTAATGACAAATTTCAGAATATGAGAATAATAATTGCAACGGTGAAAGGATTTTCAGATTTCTCAATCGTGTAAATATCAATATTTTAAACTTAAATGAAAAGCAATATGATGTATGTAACCGGTGTAATGTCAGTTTTGAAATAATATTGAAATATTTTTTTCCATTTTTTGATTAAATTCTGTAAAGAATTTTGTAAATTTGATTAGTGACATCAGAACAAACAACACCACCAATAAATAAGTCATTTAAACAGGATAAGCAAAATGAAAAATTTAGTTATAGTTATCTTCACACTGTTCTTCTTAATAACAGGAAAAGGCCTTTCACAGGCACCGCAGCAGGATTTCAAAGGCAGTAAGGACCATCCCCTGCTTTCGAGAATGCCCGACTTCCGCATATCTGAATATAAGGATATCGAATTCGGCAATTACAGGTTTATCGGAAAAGACACAAAGTATGAAATCATTGAAGGTCATAAATACTATTTCCAATACAATCTGAACAGTGGTGCCTCAGAACCCGGAGAATTAAAAATCCGGAGAAACATCCAGGATGCCCTTAAGAAGATAGGTGGGAAGGTAGTCTTTGATGATAACTTTAACAAAACCTCCACAATAATGGTTCAAAAGGATGGTAAAGAGACATGGCTCGAGGTCAGATCCTATAATAACATGTATCGTCTGAATATTGTTGAAAGGGAGATTATGAAGCAGGAGGTTACTGCAAACGCAGAGGCGATGGGTAATGACATAAATAGTACAGGGCACGTTCCGGTTTACGGAATTTTCTTCGATAGCGGAAAGTCAGAGATAAAGCCTGAATCTGATACAGCCATAGTCCAGATATCTAAACTTCTTAAGAACAATGAATCCCTGAAGCTGTATGTCGTAGGGCATACTGACAATATGGGTAATATTGAAGCCAATATGAAGCTGTCAAAAGATCGTGCAGATGCTGTTGTCAATTCCCTGGTCACAAAGTATGGGATCGCGGCAGCGCGTTTGAAATCCTTTGGTGTCGCCTCCCTTGCACCAGTCGCATCGAACGATAATGAGGAAGGCAGGGCTAAAAACAGGAGGGTGGAACTGGTAAAACAATAGAAACAATTTCATCTCTTTTTGGTACCCCGGACCTGCCTGCCGGTAGGCAGGCGGACAAAAGTTGCAACAGTATAGCCGGAATTTTCCCTTATGATTTTTTTACTTCGTGAATAACCCGGCTCCCAGGTCAGCACCCATTGTGCCAGGGATAAGATGCAAATAGTTGCGTTTAGTGGGATCTTCCTCAATTTGCAGGGTACCTTCTTTTTTTAATACGACATCTTTACCAAATTTCAATTTACCAGGGTCAGCTTTTTCACCAAAACCTGCAGGACCTCCACCTTTGTTAACCAGTTCGTTATAGCCTGCAATCATAGAGTTTGAAAGAGTAAATGATGCTTTTTCATCTTTGTTTAAAATCCAAAACACATTTGTGTTATCAATAACATTGTTGTAAAATTTTAAATCTTCTGCAGCAGACCATGACCAAACATTTGCGCCATAATTGCCAATAAACAGATTGTGATGTACTTCACAATTTCTGGCAGGTTCATCAGAAAACCAAAAGACAATAGCATCCTTACAATGATAGAAGACACAGTGATCAACAACCACACTTTGTCCGCTGGCCAATATTGCCAGGTGGTTTGGAATGGCTTGCTTATCACCTATAAACAGACACTGGGTAATTCGTAAGTCGTCAAGATTACGGCCTTCTCGTACAATAGGGTAGTTTCTTTTTACTAATCCGTCTTTAGGTCTTTCATGAACGGGAGTACCTAAGACCCTTAAACCTTGAATTGTAACATGTTCTGTTTCAATTTGAATACCGTATGATGCCCCGCCAAGTGGATCCTTGTTTCCATAAGGTTTAAAATCAAGAGGCATTGTTGAAACAATTACAGGCATCATGCCGGGGTTCCACCCGGCATCATCAGGTAGAACTTCTGCACGGATAGTCAATCGATTATCTTTAGAGAAATGCCAGTTCGCAGGATGAAAAGTTGCTGTTACGTCCAGACCATAAATACCTTCTGAGATATAAATAGTAATTGCTCCTTTTCCATTTGCCTGATTGACTCTTTCTGCTGCTTCGTACAGTGTTTCTAATGGCTGTTCTTTCGATCCGATACTTTTCAGGTGTCAGATGAATACTTTTTTCGTAACTAGTCGGAGCATATCTTGCAAATGCAAAAACATTAACCTTATTTTCAACAACGAGATCGATAATTCCGGGTAATTTTTCAGCATTTACCCCTGAAACTGTTGTCATTATTGCACTTCTGATACCTGCTTTATGCAGGCATTTCAATTTTTCAATCGTTGTATCGAAAGAACCTTTTTTTCTCATTGCGTAATGGGTTTCCCTTAATCCGTCTATCGAAAGCTGATAGCGCTCACAACCATAATATTTCAGCTTTTTACATACATCATCATTAAGATGGAAAGGATTTCCAAGTATAGTGAAAGCAATATTATGAGCCTTGAACAATTCCATCAGGTCCCAGAAACGGCTGTGCAGTATCGGATCGCCCCCGGTAATATAGAAATATGGTTTACGATTCGCCTTTTTGCACATATCCCGGCAATTTTCAAAAACTGATTCTATCTCAGTCCAGGTCATCTCCTTCAAATTCTTTTGATTGTTTTCTGAAAAGATATAGCAATGCCGGCATAATGCTGGTATCAGAAGTGCGATCATGACATCTGTTGAAAAGAAAAGCTTATGCTGAAATACCGCCACGTGTGGAGTATTCGCTGACAGAACTTGGGTTAAGTCTGATGCCGATAATCGGGCAAATGATAGAATGGGCTCAGGTGCATTTTAATGAGGTTACAAAGTAAGACGAGAGAGTGCTCGCTCTTTTACATTACGTAACTTCGCCAGTTTTGCTCTGTAAGAGCTTCTTCATTAAGTCGATGCTGGCATGGAGGCTGATTTAGTTTGCACTATTACTTTGGGGGATTTGAACCGGCAAATCAAATCTCTTATTTTAGCCGGCTGAATTAAATAGAAGCATTGGAAATGATTAAAAATGGTAAATTAGCAGTTTCACCTTATTTTATGTAACCTAAAATTTATATTATGAAAAAGTTTTTAATATCGATCTGCCTTTTTTCGGTCTTGTCATTCTATTTTGAATCCTTTGGACAGACTAAAATTGAACCGGCTGAAATTTCTTCCACAGTTCAGGAACTTACTGATTTCCATGACATTATTTACCCGATGTGGCATGATGCCTATCCTGCAAAAGACTACAATGCTTTAAAAGGATTTGTACCAAAGATCAAATCATACATGGAAGCAATCAATAAGGTAAAACTCCCGGGTATTTTAAGAGAAAAAGAGACTGCATGGAAAAGCCAGTTAAATGAATTAAATAATTCGGCACAGAATTATTATGCAGCTGCAAGCAGCAACAACAATAATGACTTACTTACTGCCGTAGAAAAGCTTCACACCAGTTATGAGAAAATGGTAATGGTTTTACGTCCGGCTTTAAAAGAGATCGACGATTTTCATCAGACATTGTACATCATTTATCACAAGCTCTTACCTGAGTCGAAGTACGATGAAATAGCTGGATTAACCGGAACTCTTATCACAAAAGCAGAAGCTATTGTGAATTATCCACAGGACAAGTTAAAGACAAAGCTTGGGGACAAACTTGGAGCATATAATGTTTCGGCTGAAAAACTTTATGCTTCTGTGACATCTCTTAAAGAAGTTATAAAAAGCAATGATCCTGAAAAGAAGAAAGAAGCAATAGAGTCAATGCATAAAGCATACGAGGGTCTGGTTTCTTTATTTAAGTGAATTGATTCAAAATAAGTTTCGGTTGTTCGCCATTTGAGCATAAATGCAGGAAAAAATGGTCAGATCGTCAACCTGAACAGCAAAACTCTGGAGAAACTTTTTGAAAAGGATGATTATCAGCGGAGGGATGAGATTCAATAAACAAAGAAGGAGTTTGTTCTTTTATTGGATAAACTCATTGAATGGCAGAGGGCTCAGAGCGCAGGGGTAGTGTAACATCTATCGGCTTTCAGACTACTGGACTGCAAAACCGCATGACTGTAGGACAAGATAGTGTGAGGTTTTGGGAAGTTCCAAAAAAAAACAAGAGGTCAGTTTTGACCTCTTGTGCCGTTCTGTACCCCGAACGGACGAAAGTTGCAAACTGATAAGTGACCTTGTTGACATTAGAACATTGAATCCCAGCGAGCGCATTCCCCGCTGCTTGGGGCGGGGTTAGCGAGCATAAAATAAAAAATTCCATCATAACAAAGGTCATCTTATTGAAAATTGGGACGGCCTTTTCTGTTTTCATAATACAGATCAGTGCATTCCAAGTCATCTGATCTGCATTTTTGTATGAGTTTGAAAATTTTTAACCTTTGGTTTCAGCTTTAATCTCTGATATAAATATTATTTGAAGTTGTTTTGCATTTTTTTTTGGTATATTTGTATAAGTGGTAGTTGGATAGGTAAGACCGGCTCAAAATAGTGCGTAGTTCTTATTTAAATAAAGGAATTCAAAATGAAATCAAAAGAACTTCTAAACCAAGGTGTATTGTTCGCAGTTAGTTTCATTATAATTTTTCTACTGTCTGGTTGCCCTCAGCCAGAGAAATATGACCGGCCACCTTTAATTACGACTTGGTATATTTCGTACACCAGGGTAGTTGCAGATGGAACCGATATATTTCTATATGGAACTGCATCAGATGACGGTAAAAACCTGACAAATTTGGGCGCCGGAAAGAATGAGCAAAGTGCAATATCGCCTGATAATACCAAGATCGCGTTTGTGAGCGGCCGCGATGGAAACCGTGAAATATATGTGATGAACTTTGATGGCAGCTCAGCTAAGCGCCTGACCGATAACGCTGCGTGGGATATTCATCCTGCATGGTCTCCCGATGGCACAAAACTGGCCTTTGTCAGTACACGCGATGGCGTTCGAAACATATACACGATGTCTTCAGTTGATGGATCCAATGTAACCCGGGTAACAACTAATAACCGGAACGATGATTCACCCAGCTGGTCGCCTGACGGGAAGCAAATTGTATTCAGCAGTGAACTGGGCAGTGGCCTTCCTGCCCCTGTTCCACGTCTTTACACCATTAACATCGATGGTACCGATCAGAAGATGATTTCTAAAACGGTGAATGATCACGAAATCGAGCCTTGCTGGTCAGCACTCAACATTATTACCTATACTCGAAGCAGTGAAACCGATGGTGCCCAGATCTATACAATGAAACCCGATGGTAGCCAGGTAACCCGATTAACCACTGGCGCCGGTGGATGGCACCCAAACTGGTCTGATGGTGGTTCGATGATTGTGTTTGCCAGCGACCGAACCAATACAATACGCATATTTACCATGCTCCCGGCAGGAACAAATGTTACCCAGTTAATTTTAGAAGCCGGAATGGAATTCGAACCGGATTGGGGACATTTTTAATCTTTAGAAAATGATGAGTGTAAAACTTTCAATTACAATTGGGGCGGCCTTTTTATTTCCATCATACTGACCGGTAACATAAAAACATTAGATATATAATTGTTGTATGAGTTTAGAGATTTTCAACATTCGGATTCAACTTCAATTCCTGATATAAGAATTATTTAAGGTTGATTTGCATTTTTTTATATTTGGTATAGGTGAGTTTTAGGTAGGTAATAGATGCTCAAATATTTAGTGCAACTTAGTTCTTATTAATAGAAAGGAATTCAAAATGAACTCAAAAATGAATTTTCAGCAAAGTGTGATGTTGGGAATTGTTGCCGCAATTATTTTTTGTGTAACTGGGTGCTCTCCAACACAGGTGGAATATGATCAGTCAGCTAAATTAAAGCCGCAGGGATATATCTCGTTTACCAGTGTTGCTGAAGGTGGAACTGATATTTTCCTGTATGAATATACAACAGTACGATACGCATATTTACTATGCTCTCTTCAGGAACCAATGTACTTCAATTAATCACCAAAGCGGGTATGGAGTTCGAACCGGACTGGAGCGGAGTATAATAAGGTGTGTTATCTCAGAAAAGATGTAACTCAGAACTTTCAAATGCAGTTTTACAGGCAAAAAAAATTATTTTATTCTCTTTTTTGGTTAATAACCAGATCCTTGGGTCGGTTCCGCTTTCACGATGTGCGTTAGCCTTTTTGATACCTCGCGGGCTTGCCCCCGAGGTAGTTCATTTAGTTTTATTAATCTTGTTGTTTCAATAATTACAAAATCTGCATTTCTTTATGATCTGACCCCCATATTAATATAATCTTTAAGATCCTAAAACAAACTCTTTTTGTATCCTATTTGTATCCCATAAAACAGAAACCCCCTCATTATCATTTAAATAAGGGGGTTTAACTGTACCCCGAACGGACAAAAGTTGCAACCAATTTAATGGACAATTTATTTTCAATATAGTCAGGTCACTTACATTCAACAGTTACAGATTTTATAACTTCTACAGATCGATAGGATTTGTTTAATGGCTTCCTTAAATGCATCTGAGAAACAGATTTCGAATATTTCATATGTAAGAAATGATGGTTCGGCCCTGTTTTTAACCATTTCACAGAATTAATTCAAATTTGCGTATTCCCCGAACGTATTTTTATATAAAAGTATTCAGTTCTCAATTGAAAGCTTAAACATTAATGAGAGGGAAGTCTCTTTATGATTGGTTTTTATCATACAAGAGGATGACTGGAAAATCAATAATTGAATTTTTATTAATTTTACCCATTAGAGAGTGGGAAAATACACCGATTAAAAATACGGGAAATGAAAGCAATAACTTTAAATTATTTTAAAACACTAAAATTTAGAACCATTTTATCCTTTTTTTGTCTGATTTTCATAGTTAACAAAGGCGTTGCCCAATTTAAGCCTGACAGGATTCAGGATTCTGATCCCGATACAGCCTGGGTCTCACCGAATATGTCAGTACCCTCTTTTGCAACATATCAGCTTTATCCTACTCCGGAAAGAGGAGAAGATACTTTTGGAAGTTTTATGATTTATCTTCCCGTAGAGTACAATAATACAACTAAAAGCTACCCTGTAATTTACTATTTGCATGGGGGGAATGGAAACCAGAGAGAAGGGCAATGGTTGATGAACGAGATGGACAAAGCCATAAAAGCCCAAAAGATGGAACCGGTAATCATTGTAAGTGTGCAGGCATTACCTATAGGCTGGTACTGTAATGCCAATGTTGGTGCAGAAGGCGTAGTTAGTGGACCTATTGAAGATGTTATAATAAAAAACCTTGTTCCATACATTGATGCCAATTATCGAACAATAGCTAAACCCACAGGTCGTGGATTGGAAGGATGGTCAATGGGGGGCTTTGGAGCAATAAGACTTGCTTTTAAGTATCCTGAATTGTTTGGTTTCACTTCATCTATTGCAGGTGCTTTGATTGACTTTCAGGACGAACACAACCCGCAATATCTTGCCAATACTTTTGGCCCAACCAGTGGGACCAATTCTGAGAAATCTATAGAATATTTTAACGCTGTTCACCCAAGAGTTTATGCCAGGAAGAATGCAAAGGTAATAAAGAAAAATGTGAAGGTAAGACTTATTATAGGTAATCAGGATTGGTTGTATAACAATAATGATAAACTTATAACTAAAAAATTTAGTGATTACCTTGATTCATTGGGTATTAAACATGATTATACAGTTTTAAAAAATGTCGGACATATGGTACCCATTGAATTCGCGAATGGGACAAGAGAATATCCTGTTCAATTTTGGGCGGATGCATTTAAACCCATTTTTACAACTTCTGCAATTGAACAGCCGGTGGCTCCTTTTAATGCATCAACGCTTATCAAAACTGGTGACGAGGTCAGATATGGTTCCTACCTCATTCGTAAAATAGGGGACAGGGTCTTTCAGATCAACGATCCTGGCGATAAAAGTACCAAAGGTGGCGGGTGGGGAGTCGACATGTATCTGGTTTGCGGCACCAAAAAGGCTTTGATGATAGACCTTGGAAACAATTACATTTCAGGCTATGAAAAGGACTTATTAAAACCTCGCAGGAATGCCGCAGAAGAGCTTCTCTCAGTTATTGACGGATTGGCTGGCAAACTCCCTCTGGAAATCGCAGTTACCCACATGCACCCCGATCATGATGGCATGACTGGTGCTTTCCTTGACCTTAAGGTGACATTTTGGGCTGGCGATGGTGAAGATCTGAATGCATTGAAAACTCAGCATAACCTCGATCCGGCAATCTATCAGGTATTTACACATGGTAAAAAATCGTTTGATCTCGGTGATGGACGCATAGTTGAAACCTTTCTAGTCAGGGGGCACAGCAAAGGAGGTACAGTGTATATCATTAAGAAAGACATGCTGGTCTTTTCGGGTGATGCCCTTGGATCAGGATTTGGCCAGGCCGTTAGCACAGTTGAAAAACTCAAACAGGTTGCAGGTGACTCTCAGAAACTGGTAGAATATATAAAAGCAAACTATACACCCTACGAGCGCTATGGGTTGAGGGTTTACACCGGTCACTGGTGGCAAAACGCTTTTGGTGGTTTCCTGCACCCAAACAAATCCCAGGTTGACGTAGGATATCTGGATTGGCGCTTCATTCAGGATGTAGCTACCTGTGCAAATGGAATACTCCAGGGCAAGTGGCTCGTTGACGGCAGCGGGGTTCGCTATATAGGTAATATGCCATACACTGATGCCTGGCCCTCCGCGGAAGGAAGGGCGATTATGGTCTCTGGTATAGGCACTATAATAATACCGCTCAGACAAGCCTATGAGGGAGCTGGTTTGAAGATGCCGGAATAATTCCCATAGTTGACGCTGTATTTCCCCAGACATCTCCTCTTAAAAAAAAGCTGCATCATTTACTTTTTTATACCTCCGGTACTTTCATGCCCGATGCCCCATATGCGACATCTTCAGACAAAATCAGTGCCCCATTGTAAAAGACAATCTGAATTTTCTTTTGATTGTTCATTGCTGCAGGAACTTCAAAGTGATGAAATCCCCTGGTTGCATCAATCCAGGTGCCATCCTTTATCGCGTTTGCAACGTTAGCCATATCCTGAACAAATCTCCATTCACCATAACCTGCATCTTCGGGCAATGTATCTGAAACATCCGTTTTTGTAGAATGAAACATCATCTCCCCTGAATGGCCGGTGTAAACCTGCAACCTGTACCTGTCATAGGGAGCAAGGTTGTCCTTGAGGTTATTTACAAGATTGTTAATATCTACTGTAAAGTTATTAAATGCCTCTGCTGAACGTAACTCTCTTTTCCTTCGTGGACCCGGACTAATTGCATCTCCTGTAAAGAGCATCATATCAGGTTTTAAAAGAAACACTGTACCGCCATTAGAATGACCCCTGAGCAAAAATGACTCAACAATGCGTCCGCCTCCAAGGTCAAACGTCTTTTCCCCTTGCTTGAAAATATTGTAAATTGAAGGATCTATGCCATGCATGGTTTTCAACCTTTCGATGTCTTCACCTTCCCCGATCCATAAAGGCACCCCGGTGTCAAGGAAAGCTTTAGTCATACCACTATGGTCTGGGTGCATATGGGAGACAGCAACCTCCAGCTGCCGTTTGCCAATTAACTTGTTAACAACATCCAGGAACTCCTCTTTTGCATTTTCACGTGATGCAATCTTGTCACCTTTAAAACCATCTATATAGTTGTTACCCAAATCAATCAGCAATGCTTTCTCTTTGCCGCAGATAATGTACATATCTGTACCAATAAGTCCGCCCAAAATAGCCTCCGGAGATCCCGGATCATTAATCTTAAAGATTCCTTCTCCTATTTTATAAATATTGTAGGAACGGTATCTTAAACTGTCGCCCAGATGGATCAACCTTGAAGGATCAAAGCCAGTAGTAATTGCCTGCTGGGTGCAGGCGAAACTTGAAATTAGTATAATAACCAGCTTTATCACGTGACTCAACAATGACATAATACCGTTTTTCTTAAGGGAGATATCTTTGCCATATTCTTTTATAAAATTCCTTTTTACTGACATAGCTTAAATAATTATTGGTTAATGAAAACTTGATTTAAATTTAATCAAACTTAACTGGATATTTATAATTTTAACCCTAAAGAAAAAAGTGAAAACAAGTGTCGAAAATCCGGTTCGGGGCACTTCATTCCGTATCACACTTGGTTGCAACTTTGCCAAAAAACTCATTAAAAAGAGCAGGGTTCAGGGCAGAGAGCTTATAGGGTGTGAGGCATTCTTCGACTATCTAACCACATTTAAAAGCGTAGCTGCAGACCACGCTTTTCTGATTGCAAATCCGGATCAAACACCAATTCAATAAATTAGAAGCAAATTTGTTGTTTTAATTTATCTCTTTGCTGTGCACGCTTTCGTTATTCACGTTCGATTTTGAGTTTTTCGAAGAGCCATTTTTCCCGAAGTTGTATATTAGACTTAAATAAAATACTCTTGTTTCCGGCTTGCGCCAGTTGTCGGCTGTGAAGTTAGTTCCCCAGGCTGTATAACTGTTTTTCAGAGTGTTGAATATATCAGTTGCTCTGGCGGTAAGTGATAATTTATTGTTCAGAATATCTCTTTTGATTGCAAGGTCAACCGAAAATTGGGGTTCCATTTTTGAAGTGATAGCAATGATTGGTCCTGTATACATTATGACAAGTTGCGCAGAAGTTTTCTTATCAACTGTAAAGAGGTTGTTCAGACGGGCGTTATAAGAAAAGTTGCTGTTTGAAAGTCCTGCATCATCTGATTTTATTATGTTTCTGTAGAAACTCCCGTTACTGCTTAGTTTCCACCATTTTGTAAAAGGCTGTTCATATGTAAGGTCAAAACCATAGTTCCTGCCTGACGAAACATTTTCGGGATACATATGGCTAATGCCTGCACTGTCAAGCACAGCTATCGTGTTAATAGGATTCGTTATATTGTTAAAGAAAAGAGAGAATCCTGTGTTTGATTTTTCCCACTTGCCATTATATCCTGCTTCAATTGAATTTACATATTCAGGTATCAGATTCGGATTCCCGCTTCTATAGACCTCCAGATTTGATTTGTCAACAAATGGATTTATCTGCCGGGCAGTAGGTCTGTTTATCCGGCGACTATAACTGAGTTGCATACCGTTGTTGTCGTCAAGGATGTATTTAAAATTGAGTGATGGATAAACATTGAAATAATCCTGATTGATTTTTTCCGAATTAACAGTTTGCGCACCATTGATAAAAGATTGCTCCAGCCTTAGCCCAGCAATGAAAGTCAAGTCTTTGGCTTTACCTGAGAAAGTGCTGTATACTGAATGGATTTGCTCACTATAAATAAAATTGTTGCTGTTTTCCTCATCTTTTACCCAAATATCTCCAACCAGGTTATTCTGAAAATAATCGAAGTTGGTCCCTCTCATTATGCTTTGAAATCCGCTTTCAAGTTTGGATGTTTTCCCGATTGGCAGTACCCAATTCAGTTGCAGGTTGGATTTCCTGTATTTTGAATCATTAAATATCTCAGCTGACTCTGAATAATCAGAGAAATGAAAAATCTGCAACTGATCCATTTCCTCTGAAGTGCTGGCATAGTTGTAATCAAGTGTTAGCTCTTCACCTTTTTTATCAAAAGTCTTCCGATAACTCAGGATATAGTCACTTGAACTTCCATTGATAGTCTCAGAATTATCGGTAAATATCTTCTCTGTCAGATTCATCGATTTATCGAAATATTGTGACAAAGTAGAATCACTGTCAATCCTGGAATTTGGATTATACGAATAGTTTAGGGTTAGTGAATTCCTTGGATTAAGATTAATGTTAGTACCGAGGGTAAATTTGTTTGATCTGGAATCGAGCGTTGTTGCTGAATTCTGCTGAACATAATGAGCAGAATCGCTTATATATGATTCGCGCAACAGATAACGCTCAGATTCTGTTTTTCTGAAATTACCATTATATGAGGCGAAAAAGTTTATGTTCCCAAGGTTGTAGTTCAGGCCTAATCCTGCATTATATTTATTTCCTGTCCCGGCAGTTAACATAACGTTGCCATTAAATCCTTCAGCTTTTTTCTGTTTAAGCCTGAGGTTTATTATGCCACTTTTACCTTCCGGATTGTATTTTGCTGTGGGATTAGTTAATATTTCTATACTCTCTATTTCTGAATCTGATATCTGGTCGAGCCTGGTGACATCTATTGATGTTGGCCGACCATCTACAAGAATACTTACATCAGTGCTCCCTCTTAAACTGACAGATCCATCGCTGTTGACTGTAAGGTTTGGCACATTCTTAAGCAAATCGATTGCTGTACCTCCGGTTGAGTTAATATCTCTTGAAACATTAATTACCTTACGGTCAATCTTTGATTCGACGGATTTTCGCTCCCCTACGACCAATATCTCTCCCAGGGCTGCTGTTGCTGAGAAGAGCTTTATTTTACCCAGATTAATTATCATTCCGGGTTTGCTTACAGATACATCTTTTACAGTATTTTTCTCATATCCCAGGGATGATGATACAACTTTATATGTCCCCTGGGGAACTCTTGTAAGCTCAAAAGAACCATTATCCTTACTGATAGTCCATGTTACAATTGTAGAGTCACTTAGCTTGTAAAGAACAACATTGGCAAAACCGATATGTGTCGTATCGTTCGTTTCAGTAAGAATACCTTTAATAATTGAATTACCTTCCGCTGACTGTTTCTGTTGTGCTCCTGATTCCGTAATTGATGAAAAAAAGAGCAGACCTGATAGAATAATTTTAATTGTTTTCATAGTTTTTACTTCATATAGTTATTCGACTGAAGCAAAATTACCTGATGCAACAGCAGACTATTCTGAAAACAAAGTGAAGCTGACAAAATGATTAGTGAAACGGAATGATGCGGTGGCGGGAGTATTCTATATTTTACTTTTCTTCAATCCAGGATTTGAATTCTGTCACCCTTTCATTACTGACAACAATTTTTTCAGGAGTCTGCACTTTAAGATTTATAGAATGTCTCCTGCTGAACCAGAAACCTAAATCCCGCACAGCTTTCCGCGATATTATAAACTGGCTGTTAGCACGGAAGAATATGCCGGGATCAAGCATCCCCTCAATCTGATCGATAGTTTGAGCCATAGTGAATGTTTTTCCGTCAGATGTAAAAGCCTTGACTACTCCATGGTTGCTATATATAAATGCTATGTCTTCTGTTTTAAGTGGAATGAGTTTGTCGTCTTCTATCTTTATAAGAAAATGGCTCTTAAATTCAACATTCTTTTTAAAATATGATATAAGGTTTTTAAGCTCATTCTCATGCATTCCTGATGCTCGTTTCAACCTTTTGAGTTTATCAATTGCCTTTTTTACATCAAAAATATCAAGTGGCTTCAGGAGATAGTCAATACTTGTCAACTGGAAGGCCTTCAGGGCATATTCATTATAGGCCGTCACAAATACTACCGGGCAATCAACCTGTACCTTATCGAATATTTCAAAAGCTGAACCGTCGGCAAGATGAATATCAAGGAATAAAATATCTGGTTTATCATTTCCCTTTAACCCACATTGCAGCACAAGGCAATAAAAATAGTAAAAAAGCTGTTAATA
>JBAXXU010000031.1:0-36220 GCA_037127735.1 Bacteroidota bacterium | reverse complement strand
GTCAGAATCGTCGAGTACAACCATTCCACCGGAACCCATCATTGCACCTATTTTCGTAAGTTCTTCATAATCAACAGGTGTATCAGCTTCACTTGCAGGAATACATCCACCCGAAGGCCCGCCTATTTGTACAGCTTTGAATTGCCTTCCTTCAGCAACGCCATCGCCGATTTTTTCAACTATATCTCTTATTGTTATACCCATAGGAACTTCAATAAGACCTCCTTTTGAAATTTTGCCGGCAAGGGCAAACACTTTGGTTCCCTTGCTCTTCTCAGTTCCGATTGACCTGAAAGCTTCTGCCCCATTTGTAATTATCCATGGAACCAGGGAAAGTGTTTCAACATTATTAACAAGTGTGGGCATGCCCCTGAAACCTTTTACAGCTGGATAAGGTGGCCTAAGATGAGGAGTCCCGCGCTTTCCTTCGAGCGATGATATTAATGCTGTTTCTTCACCACAGACAAAGGCACCTGCTCCTTCAAAAATCTTTATATTAAATGAAAATCTGCTGCCTGAAACACTATCCCCGAGGATCCCTCTTTCATAGCACTGTTTAAGTGCATTCCTGACCCTTGTAACTGCAAGCGGATATTCTGCCCTTATATAGAAAATGCCTTCATCAGCCCCTGTGGCAAAGCCGGCAATAATCATTCCCTCAATAACCCTGTATGGAAAAGATTCAAGCAGCATCCTGTCCATAAAAGCTCCCGGGTCCCCTTCATCACCATTGCATACCACATACTTTGAATCGCCGCCTGCTGACAGGGAAATTCTCCATTTTTTACCTGTCGGAAAGCCTGCACCGCCTCTTCCCCTCAACCCACTCTCTGTAATAATATCAATTACCGTATTCTGATCCAACTTGTTAAGACATTGATTAAGAGCTTCAAATCCACCTAATAAAGAATATTCTTCAAAAGAATCAGGAGAAAGAATTCCACTGTTGGTTGTAGCAAGATGAACCTGATAATTCAGAAAGTTTTTGAGATGTTTTTCTCTCAGGTCACCCGGGATATTGATCTGGCCGGTTAACTTATCCTCTGAAAGAAAGGTATCAACCATGTCGTAAATACTATGTTTTATTCTTTTGTTTATTGTTCTGGGCCTGATATGTTTAAGAAGTATCTCCTCAACCTGTCGTTTACTTACATTTGTATATCTTGAATGAATTTTTTCTTTTGTAACTATTTCAAGCAATGGTGTCTGGTTACATACTCCCACACAGCCGACCGGTTTAAGCCTGATGTTGAGATCATACTTTTCTTTTACATCAGCTATTTCAGACAAGATCTCTTTGCTTCCACCGGCGACACAGCAGGAGCCAAGGCCTATTCTGATCTCAGCATCAACATCTTCGTTATTATCAGTATCGTGAATAGTGTAGGTTTTATTCCCCGAATTCAGAAAATCCTTAATGATCTCTTCTGCATTGGTAGGTTTTACATGGCCGTATGTTTTTCCATCTATCTGAACAACAGGCGCCAGGGTACAGCATCCAAGGCAGGCAACTTCTTCAATGGAAAACAGGTTATCCGGCGAAGAATTTCTTGTATCATCAATTTTAAGGATCCTTTTGAATGCATCGGAAATAAGAGGGGCCCCTTTTACATGGCAGGCAGTTCCGGCACAGATTTTTATAGTGTGCTTACCGGCTGGAATATGTCTGAATTGCGAATAAAATGTAGAAACTCCTGATATCTGTTCAGGAGTGATATCAGTTATTTTACAGATATGCTTTAAAGCTTCAGATGGCAGGAAATTAAGTCTTTTCTGTACCTCCTGAAGGATAAGGATCACCTTTTCCGCCTCTCTGCCTGTAAGTAAAACAACTCCATCAACCACTGAGGCAATATCTTCAGGAGGAGCAGGCTGGCAGTCACATCCGTTTGTCAGGATATTTGATTCGCTCTCTTTCAATTTTTCGAAATGCAATAAAGGTTTTTATTTGCTCTTATATAAATTTTCTTATCCGAAAAAGCAGGTGTGCAATCGGTCCGTTCACCCAGGGCTGCTTCGGCAACAAGCTTAAATTCTGATGCTGATTTCACGATGTGCATAACACCTGACCTGTCAAGAAGATAAACGAGATCGCCCGCAATAACAGGTGAAGCATAAAACTGATCGGAAAAGTAATGGGTCCACAGAGTATCTCCTTTTTCTGAGTTATAACAGGCAACATCACCGTTCCCTGTTGCAACAAACAAGAACTCATCGTTAGCAACAGGACTTGATGCATCAGGAGTAAAAGTGTTATCTTCCCAGACTATTGAAGCGCCCGTACCCGGTTTAATGGCTGCAAGTTTAGCATAATCAGTTACAGCATAAGCCATTGAACTGTTTACTGCAACTGATGGTGCAACATCTCCGCTCATACAATCAACTGCCCATAACTCCTTGCCTGTTACCGGATCGTAGCTACTGACCTTTGGATTTCCATTGATAATCACCTGTGGTTTCCCATCGAAATAGGCAATTACCGGCGAAGACCATACTGCGCGTCCCTGCCGTAAAGTTTCCCACCTCTGATCGCCTGTCTCAATATCAAAACCGATAAGGGAAATCCTGGCATTGCTGTCATACTGAACAAGCAAAATATTCTCATAAATAAGCAGGGAAGATGAATAACCATAACTGCTTGCAGGAACACCGATGTTTTTGGCCCATTTCCGTTTTCCTTCCATATCGAAACAAACAAGATTGCCATTGGCGAAAACCGCGCATACCTCTTTGCCATTTGTAGCAACAGTTGGCACTGCAAGGCCGGCTTCCTGATCCATTTTTGGCAAAACTGTTGGTTCTCCGGGCATGTTGGAAGCAGAGCCAATCCACAGTATTTCACCTGTTTTCTTATCTATACAATAAACTTCACATATCATATCCTGAGCTCCTGTAATAAAAATATTATCTCCCCAGATAACAGGAGAGCTCTTACCCTGTTTGGGTATCTGAATTTTCCAGTCGATATTATTTCCTGAAGCGCCGTCCCATTCGGTTGGATAACCGCTTCCTCCGGCTATGCCGCGACTATCCTGGCCGCGAAAAAACGGGTAATTCGTTTTATCAGGTTTTGATGCAGATTTTTTGCCTTTTTCTGAAACTATTGCAGAGGTTGACGATTGTCCCGAGTTATCTGGCAGGTCATTATGCAGGATGAATGAAGCTATTATTGCTGTTAATGAAATAACAGAAGCTGTTGCCATCAGATATTTCCTGTTCCTTTTTTGTTGAAGGGAAGAAGTCGTTTTTGCCCCGGGAAGAACGGGATTCAGTTTTTCATTATCTGATATCAGCCTCTGACAAAAAATAAAAACTATGGCGCCTGCCAGCAAGAGGTAAGTTCCGGTTTCTACCTGCCATCTTGATGAGAAGTAGGCTTTTCTGGCCATCAGGTCTATTGCCCTGACCTGTGCAGCTTTTACAGCGTTTGCCGGATCCTTATCGTACTGATCCTTGACTGAAAGTATTATCGGATTGTCGAGAGGATTAATGGTTTTTAACTGTACCAGGCTGAAGATCATTGTCAAAGCAACAATAAGAGTAAAACCTCCGGCTATCTGGCTTACAACTTTTAGAATGTTGATATCTTTTTCAGTAAGTTTAAGCTTCATTATTAATCTGTACTTTAATAGGACAATATTTAAAACACTTCCCGCAGCTATAACATTTTCCCTGATGTGGTTTGTATTCAGTTCTCTTACTTCTGATTGTGAGGGAAACCATTCCGATGCCGAGTGAGATCCCCAGGAAAACACCTGCCCATGGTGATGCTTTTCTGAACCGTCTGATTATTGTTTCTTCTTCGGCAAATAATTCTGTTTCAGTTTTCCCCGATTCCTTAAATGCTACCACTGCTTTCGAAAGAGATTCAATTCCTGTAATTTTCTCAAGCCTGATCTCTTTTGCAAGCCCGACATTAGTATTTACACCGGCCAGGGCAGGAGCAAGGTTATAAAGTATTATAGCTCCGGTTACTGTAAACAACGGAATAAGCAGGAAATATAAAATGAACCGTTTCCTCGGCTTTTCTGGTTCCTCAGTGCTATGATCTGTATCTGACGGAATTATCGCATCATAAGGACAAGCCTCTTCACAAAGTCTGCAATTAGTACATTCCGCGGGGGTTATGGTCAGATGCTTTCCCGCGAAACTTGAAAATATATTAAGTAAAACACCGTAAGGGCATAGATATCTGCAATATGGCCTGTTCAAAAATATCCCTGACAAGAGTAAAAGGACACCAAAGACAATCATCGTGTAAGGCGCATCGAGTCTGAAAATCCCGACAAACGGATCATACCTGCAAATAATAAACTGGCTGTTTGTTGAAGCAAAAAGTACAGCAAGGGCAAGATATATAAATGGCACCGAAGCAAGAACAGCTTCTAAAGTTTTTGGAAGCTTAACAGGTTTCAAACCCGTGAGTTCCTGTATGGCCCCGAGCGGGCAAACACCTGCACAAAATACACGTCCGTAGGCAAGTGCAAAAAGCAGGGGGATAATAAAGAATAACAAAGCTGACAGAGGAATTGTATATCCGTTGTTGAAAAGAGCCAGCGCTACATTCTGAACCGAACCGACCGAACATATACAACCCTGCCGGTAGAATCCAAAATATGCAAGGGAAAACACCGACATCCAGATCAATCCCTGACGTGTTCGTTTTTTCAAAGCCAGCCAGGTAGTTACTGTTAAAGCAATGAGCAATACTGCAATATCAAAGTATTCCCACATCGGCCCACGTTGGTTGGGAAGCTGGTTTGTCGGATAAGTATAGCCCGATTCAAATTCAGGACGTTGAAACCTTTGCTGCGCAAAAAGAACTGAATGCCAGGCAATTAGCAAAACCAAAACCAGATATGGAAGAAATTTCTTCAACTTTTCACTTTTCACTTTTCACTTTTCACTTTCGACTTTTGACTTTTATGTTTTTCTTTTAACTTTTCACTTTCGACTTTTGACTTTTATCTTTTATCTTTTATCTTTTATCTTTCTGCAAATACTCTTCCTTTGCCGGTATTCTTATTACAGCATCCGATGGGCAGGTACGGGCAATAGAGCAATCATTGCAGTTTTCACACAGGTCGTGCCGGATCTGCATGTATAATGAGCCATTACCAAAATCGGCACATCCCTTCACACATTTTGCACAACCATCACAAAGATCTAAATTGATTGTATATTCAAAATATGGTTCTTCAACAAATTTTCTGGTTATAGCTCCTGTAGGACAGAGTTGGTTTTCGGCACCTGTGCTGATAGTTTTTACCCCTTGGCGCAGGTAACCTCCGCACAGATCGCAATAACCACACATCTGAAATGCATGTGTACATTTTGATGCAGAAGGTGTAAGCACGCAGTCTGTTTTACACTGTCCGCACTGGGTACATTTTAGCGGATCGATCTGCCAGACATATCCTTTTACTGAAGTTTTTTTTGCAAGTGCAACCGGTATAATAAAAAGGGGAATTGCCACGATAAGCTTACCTGCTTTTCTAACAAAATCTCTTCTCGATTGATATATATTCTTTCTTTCGATCATACTTCCTGTAATTAGTATTTATCACAGTCTGTTTTTCCCTTGCAAACCCCATTACCAGGGCACCCTGAACAATCCTTACCTGTAACAACTTTACCTCCAAGAGCAATCACAATTATTGCCATCAACATTAAGAGAATATATCGTAATATTTTTCTAGAGAAGTCAATTCTGCTCATATATAGTTGTTAATTAGATATTTACTTTTGCCCTTTGCCCTTTGCCCTCTGCCCTGCGCTCTGTACCCTTCGCCCTTTGCCCTTCGCCCTTTGCCCTGCGCTCTGTGCCCTGTGCCCTTTGCCCTGCGCTATTTCCGCGTAAATATATAAAGTTTGGAGTCAGCAGGGTTGGCTGCAAATATAGTTTTCCCATCTGCAGAAGCCAGATCCAAAGGAATTGAAGCCATAAACTTATTTTTTGACGAAACATATTCAATAAATTCACCTTTCTTATTCAGGATCTTTATCCTGTTTATCCCTTTCTCAGAGGTTACGAATCCATTCGGAATGATAATGAAATGAGCAGGGTTACAGCATCCGCAGAATGTTCCCGGCGCTGTTCCCGGTTCTCCGAAATACCCTTTCAACTCACCTTCAATAGTTCTTGTCTCAACTCTTCTGCGACCGGTATTAGCAACAAATAAAATATTATCTGTGCTAAGCGCAACATCAAAATATGCACTGGGGATAACAAATTGTCCATCGTTCTGACCAATAAGTTTTTTGACTCTTCCCTTTTTATCAAGAATAAATACTATTTTATTCCCGGCATCAGCGAAAGCAACATTTGAGCTGTTTGCACTGACACAGGTTATGATGCCATTGTCCTCGAACGGTCCCCATTCATCATTGATCTCACCTTTTGAATTTATAACAAGTATCAGTTCCATAGTTGAAGCAAAGATTGTATCGCCATATAATGAAAGTGATGTAACAGGATATGGAGTCTTAAGGTTCCATATTAATTTAAGATCCTTATTATAACAGGTTACAAAAGAATCTCCACCAATGTAAATATTACCTTCCGGTGAAACAGTTACGGCCTTGAGTGACCCTTCCTCAATCTTGAATTCACGAGAAACCTTCCAGTTATCAGGCAGGGAATCAATACCACCGGTAATGCCTTCATTTTTAACAACTGCCGTGGGCCTGACAGAATCAAATATCATGTATCCTATAAAAGCAAGGATGATCAATACTGAAAAAATTGCTGCAAATTTCTTATTCATTTCTCCGGTTTTTTCCAAGGTTAAGACATAGCAAATTTCTTGCATCTCTCATAATTAGCAGGTTACCTGCAATTGCCATCGGCCCCCAGGCCTCAATCCCATTAAGAACCTTATGACTTGCCAGCAAAGTAACACTGTTATTATTCATTCTGAAAAAATATAGTTTGCCGTCATCATCGAGAAGATACATTTTATCTCCGCTTACAATATACGGACCAAGTCCGCGGCCAAACCTGTTTTCTTTACCACTTGACCAGACAGGTTTCGTCAGATCTGATTTGTTGTAACAAACGAGCTGTTTCTTCAGAGTACCTGCATTTTCAGGCATCATACACCAGATGTAATCTCCAATAATTACCGGTGTCTGCTGGTCGCTGGCTATTCCATTAGTTGCTTTGTGCTGCTCCAGGACAACAGCCGAATATACTTCTCCCTCCTTATTGATTCTGATTCTTGCACCGCCGGCTCCATAACTTCCGAAAACTGCCATTTCATTATTGCCCAGAAAGAGGGGGGAAGCGGCAGTTGTTGCCGGGCTCCATTCAGTCGTCTTCCACAACAGCTTACCAATATCATCTCCTTCGGCAGAGATGCCACAAACTCCTCCCACAGCATTATAAACAAACATTTGTTTTCCGTGAAGTACCATTGGCATGATGGAACCATGAGACATTCTCAGGGAATCTGTATTTGGTGTTCTCCAGATAACTTTGCCGGTGGCACAATTTACTCCGATCATCAGGGCTTTTCCGCCCGGTGCGATAACAGCAACATCGTTATAAATCAACGGGCACTGTCCGGAATAAAAATCCGGAGTAATTCTCCCTTTCTCTTTTCCCGGGATACCATATTCTTTTTCGAGATCAATTGTCCATAGTAGGCTTCCAGTCAAAGGATTAAGACACATCACATGGGACCTGGGACCTATTGTCACCATGTACTTATCAGTAACAGCAGGTATAGTTCTCGAATATCCATGATTCCGCTTCAGATCAACATAATACCACCGTCGCCATAATTCTGTTCCTGACTTTAGAGAAAAACATCTCAGCATATCTGCTTTTTTCTTTTCGTTATAGTCGAGGAGATAGACTCTCCCGTTATGAACAGCCGGACCGGCATATCCTTCGCCAAGGGTTGTTCTCCAGATGATAGCGGGCCCTGAAGTATCCCATGTTTCAGCAAGAGCAGATGTGTCTTTACTAATATTATCGAAATCAACCCCTCTGAATCTTGGCCAGTCCCCGGCAACAATTTCATCCATCAGGGCAAGAGAATCAAAAAACTGACCAATTATTACAGAGTCGGATCGGGCTGCCATTTTTGGACGGTTATCCATACCGGGAACCCTCTCGACAACATCCAATGGCTGAACATTAAGTATCCACCATAAAAATAGCGCTGTGAATGTTGCAATAACTACGCCAATTATTATTGAATATTTTTTTCTAAATGATAACATCAACTCTTTCAGTTATTTGCAATAAGCACAATTTTTATTTTGATGTCAAAGGTAATAATTGATATTCAATTCTAAAACAGACAGCAGGCTATAAGTGGAAAGGCCGGCGAGAGATCTCCCGCTCTGCTATTATATTGTCTTTCAGCTTTTTTTAATAATATCTATATAATTCAATCGTTACATATAATATATTAACAATTAATAAATATATGCTTATATATTCTCATTTATTATATCATTTATTGTAACGTTTTGTATTTTTTTATTAGTTTTGCATCATGAATAATTCAATTGATTTTATTCAAAATAATTTAAAACGGAATAGATATGTGTGGTATTGTAGGAGTTTTTGATCTGAAAGTCAATTATATGGAGTTGAGGGCAAGCGTCCTTAAAATGTCAAAAAAAGTGAGGCATCGCGGACCCGATTGGTCGGGGATATTTTATTGTGAAAAAGCAATACTTGCTCACGAAAGGTTATCTATCGTTGATCCTCAGTCAGGCAAACAACCACTTTACAGCAAAGATGGAAACCTGATACTAGCAGTAAACGGTGAGATATATAATCATCAGGAGATCCGGAAACGTTATGAAAACTCTTATGAATTCCTTACACATTCCGATTGTGAAGTAATACTTCCGCTTTACCGGGATAAAGGTCCGGCTTTCATTGAGGAATTAAATGGAATATTTGCCTTTGCATTATACGATAAAGAGAAAGATTGCTATTTCATTGCCCGCGATCACATCGGGATAATACCGCTATATACCGGTTGGGATTCATTCGGAAATTTTTATGTAGCTTCTGAACTGAAAGCCCTTGAGGGTGTTTGTAATAAGATTCTGGAATTTCTTCCCGGTCATTATCTTTATAGTAAGGAAGGCGTTATGACCAAATGGTATAAGCGCGACTGGATGGAATATTCATCTGTAGAAAAAAATGAAACAAATATTGAAGATCTTAAAACCGCGTTCGAAGCGTCCGTCCATCGTCAGTTAATGTCAGATGTTCCTTATGGAGTTCTTCTTTCCGGTGGACTCGATTCATCAATTGTCTCGGCCATTGCGAAGAAATATGCTCCAAAAAGAATTGAAACAGAAGACAAGAGTGAGGCCTGGTGGCCTCAGCTCCATTCGTTTGCAATAGGTTTGGAAGGCTCTCCTGACCTCGCGGCTGCCCGAAAAGTAGCTGATCACATCGGGACGATACATCATGAAATAAACTTCACGTTACAGGAGGGACTTGACGCGATCCGCGATGTTATCTATCATATCGAAACTTATGATGTTACTACAATCAGGGCATCAACTCCAATGTACCTTCTTGCGAGGGTAATCAAATCAATGGGAGTGAAGATGGTTCTTTCCGGCGAAGGCGCTGATGAAATATTTGGAGGATATTTATATTTTCATAAAGCTCCCGATCCAAAAGCGTTTCATGAGGAAACTGTAAGAAAGATAAGCAAACTGCACCTTTACGACTGTCTTCGTGCAAACAAATCGCTTGCAGCCTGGGGCGTGGAGGGTCGCGTTCCTTTCCTCGACAAAGAATTCATGGACGTTGCAATGCGCCTCAATCCCAACGAAAAAATGATCAGTAAGGAGCGGATGGAAAAATGGGTATTGAGAAAAGCTTTCGAAGATTATCTGCCTGCCAGCGTGGCATGGAGACAAAAAGAACAATTTTCCGACGGTGTCGGCTATGGTTGGATTGATTCTCTGAAAGCGCTGACATCAAAAGAGGTTTCGGATGAACAACTTAAAAATGCAAAATACCGTTTCCCGATTAATCCTCCGCCAACTAAAGAAGAGTACTTCTACCGGTCAATATTCAGTGAACATTTCCCATCAGATTCAGCGGCATCATGTGTTCCTTCGGTACCTTCGGTTGCATGCAGCACTCCTGAAGCGCTTGCATGGGATGCTTCATTCAGGGATCTGAATGATCCCTCAGGCAGGGCAGTAAAAAGTGTTCATAACGACTCATATAAGTAGCCCGGTTTAGAGTGTCTGAAGTTGATTTCTTTTTCACTCATAACACGAAAGAGAATATTGTTGTAGGGAAACGCCTACAAAAAAATCAGTATAACCCCTACAAACTTTAATAGCAAAAACTACTAAATTGATCTTCCTATTCAGTAATTTTGCTTAAAGAAAATTATTGTATTAGTGTAAAGGTTGTGAGGGCTTTACCTGATATTGCCGGGATTGAAGTTGCAAGCAACAGGTTAGAAGAACATGAATACCATATCAAATATTAAAACTTTTGTGATCGGATGAAAAATATTGACAAATCAGAAGAACTGATACTGCGCCAAATGGCAGAGGAGTCGCTGAAAAAGAAACAGTTACATACTGTTTCTCATCTTTCGGATGCTGAAACATTGAAACTTATTCACGAGCTTGAAGTACATCAGATAGAACTGGAAATGCAGAATGAAGAACTTGTACTGGCCAGATCAAATGCATTGGAATCTAATGAAAAGTATATTGAATTATATGATTTTGCACCATCAGGATATGTGACTCTCACAGTTACCGGTGAAATCCAAAGGCTAAATCATGCCTGTGCCCGAATGGTTGGCAAAGAAAGGTCACTTCTGATAAATAGATTTTTTACCCCTTTTGTTTCTGAAGATACCCGGGAAGTTTTTCATCTCTTTCTACAAAAAGTATTTAAAAGCGCCTTCAAAGAATCATGTGAGATAATGCTGAAAAAAGACGCCAGTATGCCTATTTATGTTCATATTGAAGGCATAATCTCCGAAAACGGGAAACAATGCTTTGCAACATTGACTGATATCACTTACCGGAAGCAGAAGGAGGAGGAATTGCTAAAACTTAATATGCAACAGGAAAAGCGCATTATGGAAAGGACAGCCGAGCTTACTGCTGCCAATAAGGAAATTGAATCTTTCGCCTACTCCGTTTCACACGACTTGCGAACGCCATTACGTCACATCCATGGATTTATAGAAATGTTACGCGAGATGAAAACAACGCAGCGGTCCGAGCAGGAAATTAGTTACCTGAATATAATATCAGAAGGGTCGTCAGAAATGGGAAAACTAATTGATGCATTGCTTGCTTTCTCGAGGCTCAACCGAACTGAGTTACAAAAAACCAATTTAAATACTTTTGAAATTGTAAAGCAAGTCATCAGGTTCTTTGATTCGGAAACTCAAAACAGAATAATCAAATTCGATATTGGGCATATTCCCGATTGTGAAGGTGATGAACGACTTATTAAGCAAGTTTGGATTAACCTTATTTCGAATGCAATAAAGTACACAGGTAAAAAAAACGAAGCAGTAATTGAAATAGGAAGTATTGATCATGAGAGTGAAACGGTATATTTTGTAAAAGACAATGGAGTAGGCTTTAATATGCAATATGCCAATAAATTATTCGGAGTGTTCCAGCGGTTGCACAAACCCCGCGATTTCGAAGGAATTGGTATCGGACTGGCAAATGTCAACAGCATAATCATAAGGCACAATGGCAGTTGCAGCGCTGAAGGTGAGGTGAACAAGGGAGCAACATTTTACTTTAGTTTACCAAAATGACCAGAAACCGGTTTGTACTTTTTCTAAATACGATATAATAATGGAAAATCCAATTCATATTCTTCACCTGGAAGACAGACAAGCAGATTCAATCCTGATAAAATCTGAAATAAGCAAAGGATTCACTTCTTTCGAATATTTTTTTACCGATAATGAAACAGATTTTCTTAATATACTGAAGGAAAAGAAGATAGATATAGTTTTATCCGATTATTCATTACCGGATTATTCAGGCACAGATGCCCTGCTTGTAATAAAAAGCAAATACCCACAAATACCTTTTATTTTCGTTAGCGGGGTCATGGGCGAAGATGCCGCAATTGACTCATTGTTGAACGGAGCTGTAGATTATGTACTCAAGACAAAACTGAAGCGACTTGTTCCAGCAATCAGCAGAGCGCTTCGTGAAGCAGAATTATTGCATAAGCAAAAGTTTGCCGATGCTGAAAGGCGGAAACTTTTTCGCGCCGTTGAACAAAGCTCTGTTTCTGTTCAGATAACTGATGTGGAAGGTAATATTGAATATGTCAATCCAAAAACATGCGAAACTACAGGTTACACGCGCGAGGAGTTAATTGGAAAAAACCCTCGTATTTTCCAATCAGGCGAAGTTCCCATAGCCGTTTATAAAAATCTTTGGGATACTATCGCTTCAGGAAAAAAATGGCATGGTGAATTCCATAATAAAAAGAAAAACGGGGAACTCTTCTGGGAGTCGTTCGCTATTTCTCCTGTATTTGATTCAGAGGGAAAAATAACCAATTATGTTGCAATAAAGGAGGATATTACAAAGCAAATAGAAATGATTTCCGAACTAAAAGCAGCCAAAGAAAAAGCGGAAGCCGACGACCGGCTAAAAACGGCTTTTATTCATAACATTTCTCATGAAATCCGCACTCCGCTTAACGGGATACTTGGCTTTGCTAAATTTGTTATTCAGCCCGATATATCCGAAGACGAAAAAAATATTTTTCTCGAAATATTAAATACAAGCAGTGAACGCCTCATTAACACTATCACTAATTACATGGATATTTCCCTCATTGTAACGGGGAATATAGTTGTGAAATTCAGGCCTGTTGACCTTCCGCTTCTGTTGAATGATATCTATCAAAAATTTTACCCTAAATCCAAAGCTAAAAATCTGGAATTCATTAAAGAAATACCTTCAGATATAAATAAATACTCTTTGCAATGCGATGCTTCTTTGCTCGGGAAAGCTATATCTCATCTTGTTGATAATGCTATTAAATTTACGAATTTTGGCAGTGTTATAATGGGCTTCCATATTGTGAACAATGAATATGAAATATTTGTAAAAGATACCGGTGAAGGAATTGCTACGGAGGCGCAAAGCAGAGTTTTTGAGGTTTTTATGCAGGAAGAAGTTTCCGAGACAAGGGAATTCGAGGGCAGCGGACTGGGCTTATCCATTGCCAAAGGTATGATTGAAATTTTGGGTGGAAGGATCAGAATTGAATCAACCAAAGATAAAGGATCAACTGTAATTTTTGCTCTTCCGGCTGAACCGGGGATTATTAATAAAATTGAATCTTCAATTCATTTAAATCCTAAGTCTGAATGGAAGAAATCGCCGGTTGTTCTTGTTGCCGAGGATAATAATTTTAACACCTCCTTCTACAAAGCAATCCTGAAAAAAGCATCTTTTAACTTTTTACAGGCAGTTAACGGGTTAGAAGCTGTTGAGATGTGCCTTAACCATCCGGAAATATCAATTGTTCTCATGGATATAAAGATGCCGGTAATGAATGGACTTGAAGCAATCCGAAAGATCAGGGAATTCAGGCAAAACCTTCCAATAATTATTATAACTGCCCTTACAACAACTGCCGATATGGAGAAAGCTTTCGAAGCAGGTTGCGATGAATACATAACTAAACCTGTTGACTTTAATCATTTGTTATCATCAATTAATAACCATCTGAATAATTGATAAATTAAAATATTATGGAAATTAAAATTCTTGGAACCGGATGTTCGAAATGCAAAACACTTGAAAAGCTGACAAGGGATGTCGTCAGTAAAAATGGAATAGATGCAACTATTACCAAGGTGGAGGATATAATGGAGATTATGAAATACAACATAATGACTACACCGGCTCTTGTAATTGACGGGAAAGTAGTTACAAAAGGAATCATACCTTCAGCAGAAGAGATTAGACAATTATTAACCAAATAAATAAAAGAGATTTATGAAGAATTTTATTCTTGCAGGTTTTATGATGCTTGTATTTTCAGGAGTGTCGTGTAATGCTCAAACAGAAAAGAAACAGACTCTTTCTTCTACTTCCGGAAACGATGTTGAGGTCTATTATTTTCACAGGACAGCTCGTTGTGTAACCTGTAAAACAGTAGAGTCGGAAGCCAGAAAAAACATTGAGATGCTATATGCCGATCAGGTTAAATCAGGTAAAATAAGTTTTACTTCACTGAACCTTGAAGAAGAGACGGGGAAAACTGTTGGCGATAGATTGGGTGTCAACAGTCAGACTCTTCTGGTTGTAAAAGGCGATCAGAAGATTAATATCACAAATGAAGGTTTTCTTTATGCTATTTCCCAACCACAAAAATTCACTGAGGTCATGAAATCGAAGATAGATCCTCTGATTAAATAGTACTTTGGCTCAGAAAGTCTATTCTCTTTTTTGCGTCAGTTAAACCAATATTTTTATAATGGATTTTCTTACAAATCTTCTTGATAGTAGTTCCATGCCATGGATTACAGCCTTATTACTTGGTTTGATGACAGCTATCAGTCCATGTCCATTGGCAACAAACATTACAGCTGTCGGATTTATAAGTAAAGATTTGGAAAACCGCAACCGGGTCTTTTTCAATGGATTGTTTTATACTCTTGGAAGAGCAGTTACATATACATTAATCCCACTTATAATTTATTTTGGAGCAGATCATTTTAAATTCTCAGGGTTCTTCCAACGGTATGGTGAGAAAATCATCGGACCGCTGTTACTATTGATCGGTATATTCATGCTTGATATCATCAGGATAAATTTCCCCGGTTTTGGCAGACTCTCAGAAAAGATGGAAAAGAGAAAGTCGTGGCGCTACATTGATGCTCTATTGCTGGGGATAGTTTTTGCACTTGCTTTCTGTCCTTATAGTGGTGTGCTTTATTTCGGAATGCTTATTCCAATGACGGTGGCAAGCGCCTCTGGTTTGTACCTGCCGGTATTATTTGCTGTCGCTACCGGTATTCCGGTTATACTGTTTGCCTGGTTACTGGCTTACACAGTTTCAGGAATAGGAGGGGTATATAATAAAATTAAAGTCTTTGAGCTTTGGTTCAGGAAGGTAATTGCTGTAGTCTTCATCATCGTTGGTCTTTATTACATTTTCAGGATTTACTTATAAATAAATTTGCAAAATTATTTCGTAGTATGACGAAATAATAATTCTTATCAAATGAAAAACATTAAAACAAATATATGGTTACCTATTGTATTGTTACCAGTCTGGTTCATTATATATCATTACCTCCAACCAATATCCAACTGGTTAATTAGTTCGGTTTTCGGAATGACAAAAGGGGCACATCTGACTGAAGCTCTTCGTTTCTTTGTTTTTGAATTTCCCAAGGTCATGATGTTGCTTACACTTATTATCTTCTTTGTAGGCATTATCAGAACATATTTCACCCCTGAACGAACCCGTAAAGCACTTGAGGGGAAAAAGACATTCACCGGAAATATAATGGCATCAGCATTAGGTATTGTAACTCCATTTTGCTCATGTTCGGCTATCCCATTATTTCTGGGTTTTGTAGAATCCGGTGTTCCGCTTGGAGTCACATTTTCTTTTCTTATTTCCTCCCCGATGATTAATGAAGTTGCTGTAGTTCTTTTATATGGAATGTTTGGATGGAAGGTAGCTGCGATATATGTGGGAACAGGGTTGGCTATAGCAATTATTGCCGGATGGGTAATTGGTTTGCTGAAGCTCGAAAAATGGGTGGAACCATGGGTATATGAGACACATCTGGGTAATAATGGCGAGGAAGAAGAAAAAATAACATTCGGTAGCAGAATCAGCCTCGGGTATGATGCCATAAAGGATATTGTAGGTAAAGTATGGATTTATGTAGCTTTAGGTATCGCAGTCGGAGCCGGTGCACATGGTTATGTCCCGGAAGAATTTATGGCAGCGCTTATGGGCAAATCTGCCTGGTATTCCGTCCCATTGTCAGTTTTAATTGGTATTCCATTATATTCCAATGCGGCGGGTATTGTACCAATTGTATCGGTACTTATTGAAAAAGGAGCATCATTGGGAACTGCTCTTGCTTTCATGATGGCAGTAATTGGCTTATCTCTTCCCGAAATGATAATCCTGCGTAAAGTATTGAAGCTCCCGTTGATTTTCACATTTATTGGTGTAGTAGGATTCGGGATAATGGTTGTAGGGTATTTATTCAACATCCTTTTTTAATAAGTATTTTATTACTTGCAAGAAAGGTAAAGTATCCGATATAGAACAAAAAAAGATAAAATATTATGGAAAAATTCAAACATCTTGATGCAAAAACAGTTGAACTAGCTGCCATATCAGCATCTATTGCAGGCGGATGCCTGCCATGTCTTAATTATCACTTCAAAAAAGCTATTGAAATCGGGTGTACTGCTGGTGAAGCAGAGGAAGCAATAGAACTTGGAAAAATGATAAAACAACGGCCTATAAAAGACATTTATGAACATGCCGAAAAACTGATCGGGAAGAACGCTAAGTCTGGTAATAAATCTTAAACCAAAGCAATATGAAACGCAGTAACCTGTTAATCCTCATCTTCTCAGTTATTGTAATGCTGATTATTGTTACAGTAACCTCCAACATTCGGGAAAGCAAAAAAAGTCACATTATTAGCCGTGATCTGAAAACCCAATCGGGTGTTTGTCCTCCGTTTAATCTTTATGATGAAAATGGCTCAGTGATTAACCCGGTAAATAATATTAATGCTGACAAACCTTTTTCACCGAAACAAACCTGCGGTAAATGTCATGATTATGCCAAGATCACTCAAGGGTTCCATTTTCAACAGGGGAAGGACGAAAAGGCAACCGGAACATTTGCCGACCGTTATCAGTGGGTATCTTCCCCAGGTAATTATGGTGGTAATTGGTGCTCTCCTGCACCCCTTTATAATTACCTGTCAAAGAAGTCCAACAGTTCAGCCAAAGAGATGGATATGACTTCTTTTACCTTCATAACCAATGGCTGTGCTACCTGCCATCCTGGTGGTGGACCTCTTGAATATGACAGGGCAGGTTTTCGTTATGACAAGTTCATGGATTCAGTTAAATATACTGTAGGAGGAATAAATAATTTTGACGGAGATTATTTCCAGGCTCACTGGAATCGTTCAGGTGTTATTGAAGCAGATTGTAATTTGTGCCATCTCCCTGAATATGACTATAAAGGCAGGAACGCACAGTTGGCAAACTACAATTTTCGCTGGCTCGCCACAGCAGGATCTGGTCTGGCAAAAGTAGAAGGTTCTGTTAAGGATACAATCGATGTAAAAGTGACATACGACCTTTCAAAATTTTCTGCTGACGGTAAATTATCGATGCATCTTGTCAGGGAACCAAGGAATGAAACATGTTTGAACTGCCATTCAAAACCACAATGGAAAAAGCGTGGTGCTTCATTCACTGAGTTTACAGATGTTCATATTGCAAAAGGAATGAAATGTGTCGATTGCCATGTATCAGGATCAATGGCAAGTGATAGCCGTATAAAAGGTAAAGAGGTTCATCAGTTTGGTAAAGGAGATGATCCATCGGGTAATGTGCGTAATGATCTGGATAATACCATGCGTACCTGTACTGACTGCCATCTTACGGGTTACCTGAATGCTCCGATTGCAAAACATACATGGTTACCAGACTTGCATCTCGATAAACTTGCATGTCAGACTTGTCATATACCTGAACGCAAGGTAAAATCTGCCCTGGTGCAGGTCAGCGATATATATAACCCCGGAACAAAAATTACACCTGCTCCAAAATATGTCTGGACATTCTACGATCAGAATATGAATTACTGGAATCATTATGGTGAACTTGCAATGTTCACAGCAAAAGACCAGCCATCAGATCCATTTGTACCACAGTATGCTAAGTACAAAGGGAAAATATTTCCTGTTAATTCCGTTCATAGCGCATGGCCAGCCATCTACACAGAAGGCAAAAAAGGTCTGGATCAGCCTAAAATGAAGGATATTTATACTATGTGGACAACGCACAGAAAAGACAAAACAAAATATCCTGAACTCGACAAGATTAAGGACAATAACTCAGATACCATCCCTGAAGTTAATACACCAGAAGAGATTGATGCGTTTATATCTTCTGTGACATTATATCTTCAGGATGCCGGATATGATATAAAGGGGAAAAGAATTGTTTGGGTGAATGATGACAGGATGTACTTAAATGGCAAGGATTATAAAACATTTGAAACAGAGACTTATGAATCATCTCCATACGCTTCGGTTTATAAATACAGTCATGACGTATTTCCGGCAAAAGCCGGGTTAGGAGCTACGGGTTGCACAGATTGTCATTCTCTTTCATCAGATATTTTCTACGCGCAAACTGTGAAATATCCTTTTGGAAATGACGGAAATCCGGTTTATGAACCTCAATATAAAAGGTTAGGGATAAGTGCATACTTTGTATGGCTTTCGGCAGTTAGGGAGCAATGGATTAAGACTATTGAATATCCAACTATTTTATTTCTCTTGATAATAATCTTAGTGTCAATTGTTTTCTATGTTAACAAAACACATAAATATTTTATTTTTTCTCCAAAGTACTTATGGGCAGTCTATGGTATCCTTACAATCGGATTTGCAATGATTTACCTGAAACCTGACTTACATTTCTATATTTTACCTGAACGGATGTGGTTTGATAAAAACCATTTCATTATATCTATGGTGGCATTATTTGCAGGTATTTATTCATGGTTGCGCATGAAAAAAGGTGTTCTGTCCCATTCCATTTTAAGCCGGTTGCAAATAATATTTATAACCATTTCGATTATCTCGGGATTTTTGATGATGATTAAATTTGGAGCGATATTCCCTTTGATAAGACTCGCATATACTCTCTTTGATTTAAGTATAGTTTTAAGTGTAATATTTTCAATAATATATTTTTTACAGGAACAATTTCAAAACTTAAAAACAGAAACTAATTGATTTATAATTTGTTAAACTTCTTAAAATAAAATTTATGACTAATAAAAAAACCAAACAGATTTCTATTACTGCCTTTTTTGCAATACTAATATTTGTATCAGCCTGCGGTCAAAGTACAATTACCTCCGAAAAAGAGAAGAATAAAGATGGATCTTCTATACCCTCTCAAGTCGCCGAGAATAAATACAAGGTTACTTTTATTGAATTAGGTTCTGTAAAGTGTATCCCTTGTCAACAAATGCAACCTGTTATGAAATCGATTGAAGCGAAGTATGGCAAGGAGGTAAAAGTTGACTTTCACGATGTCTGGACTGATGCAGGCAAACCTTATGGTGTAAAATATGGCATTGAGGCAATCCCAACCCAGGTGTTTCTTGACGAAACTGGTAAGGAATATTACAGGCACGTAGGGTTCTTCCCTGAAGAAGAGCTGGTAAAGATTTTGCAAATGAAGGGTGTCAAAACAAATTAAATGGATAATCTTTTTGACAATTATGGTATTATAAGCAGCGAAATTTTAAATGTTTCACCTCGTGAAGCATTTGAGTTATGCAGTAAAGGTGCTGTAATTGTTGATGTAAGAGAGGAGTATTTAAATAATTTTAAAAATTTTGATGTATCGCAAGTCTTGTTTTTCCCAATAAGCAAACTGGTGCAGAAATTATCAGAATTACCGCAGGATAAATATCTCATATTTGCTGATACTGTTGGATTAAGGAGTAAAGAAGCATTAGTCCTACTAAAAGATAAAGGATATATAAAAATAGCTAATATGGCAGGTGGAATTGTTGACTGGGAGCGTGACGGGTTGCCACTTAAAAACAATATTGAAGAAAGGTTATCAGGTTCCTGCATGTGTCAATTGAAGCCGAGGGAAGGGAAGAAAGACAAAAGAAAAAAGTAAAAAGACAAAAGTAGGGTCATTGCATGCAATGACCTGCAATAGAATAAATTTTATTCACCAAAATCATATCATTATGAAACAGTCAATTGGTTTTATGGGTGGCGGAAGAGTAACAAGAATTCTTCTGCAAGCGTTTAAAAATAAAAACACACAATTCAGTAAAATTGTTGTTACTGACACGAACCCTGATGTCTCAGATAATCTGAAAAAATCATTCCCTGATATTCAGGTTGATAATGCGTCCGTTGCAGCCTCGCAGGATATAGTTTTTATTTCCCTGCATCCACCTGTTGTTATGAATGCTCTTGAAGTGGTAAAAAGTCAATTTAAAGCAAGTTCTGTGGTTATCTCATTAGCTCCAAAAATCACAATTGCGAAAATATCCTCAAAAATGAGTCAGGTTAAAAACATTGCCAGGCTGATACCAAATGCTACATCCTTTATTAATGAAGGATATAATCCTGTTAGTTTTTCACCTGAATTTGCGGCGGGGGAAAAGCAGCAAATTATGGGTATGCTAAAACTTATGGGCAATACTTTTGAGGTTTCTGAAGAAAAACTGGAAAGCTACGCCATCATGTCGGCCATGTTGCCAACTTATTTTTGGTTTCAATGGAAGGAGTTGGCAGAAATCGGGCAAAAAATTGGTCTGTCTGAAAAAGAGAGCTGTGATTCGATAAACGATACCCTTATTGCTTCCTTAAATCTAATGTTTAAATCAGGTTTGAATCCCGTAGAAGTAATGGATTTAATCCCTGTGAAACCGATTGGAGAGCATGAAGCACAAATCGCTGAGATTTACAAGACTAAATTGATCGGGTTGTTTGAAAAAATAAAACCCTGAGAAACAGCGCTGTTATAAATAATCTCTTCCCTTAATTAAAATAACATGTAAAAGATTTGTGATTTAAAAAGAAGAGAGTACTTTTGTAAGTAATTACTTACATACAATGACACGCAAAACAACCGACATCAGACAAGAGGAAATAAAACAGGCTGTCCTTGATATTATATATACCGATGGTTTGAAAAACCTCTCTACTCATAACCTGGCAAAACGGATTGGCATGAGTGAGGGTTCTATATTTCGACATTTTCCAACTAAACAAGATATTATTCTTTCCATTATCAATGATGTACAAAATGACTTTATCGGGCAATTACGGAATGTTTCGGACTCTGTGGGAGATCCGGAAACCCGTTTGAAAAATTTTATTTGTGCTACAATTGAATATCTCACGGCTAATAAAGGAATAACATTGCTTATATTTTCTGAAGCTTCCCACAATAACGATATTTCAATGAAAAGCCAGCTTCAGAAGATATTCAATAGTCAGAAGGAGCTTGTAAGCAAAATTATTATTGATGGAATTAAAGCAGGAACCTGGGATAATCAGATACCAGTTGAAAACCTTGCTATGCTTTATATGGGTATTCCGGTTTCACTTAATATTGAATTGATTCTCAGTGGGGGTGAGTTCAATACTGATAATTATTGTAACAGGATGATGCAATTAATGCTAAAAATCCTGAAAAAGTAATTTTTTTCGCCTTTAACAATGTAAGTACTTACTTATATAACATGAATAAAACTATTTCCATAATTATTCTGCTTCTTGGTTTTATAATAGTCAACGGCCAGTCTGACGACTCCAAAGTTAAATTTGATCTGTCTGTGCGTTACCGGTTCGAATTGTGGAATGGAATGAATGCTAAGAATTATGGGGATAATAGTCCGACTGGTGTTGGAAAGCTAAATGACAATATCCTCTATCAACGGGTAATTACAGGTCTGACTTTAAAACCAAATAATAAATTAACCATTGCATTTCATTTGCAGGATTCACGTGCTTTCGGGTGGTCACTGCGTAATAGTCAGTACCCTGATCTTTTCACGATACGTAAGGCTGGTACCCAGACACCTTATTATACCATGAACCCTAATGAGGAATTTATTGAGATTTATGATGCTTATGTTGAATATGACCAGCTATTCAAAGATTTCTCACTTAAACTTGGCAGACAAAAAATATTTTATGGCGATTCAAGGATTTTTGGTCCAGGCGAATGGGGTAACACAGGACGTTGGACATGGGATGCATTAAAAGTTTCTTATAAAAAGGGCGAAAATTTTATCGATGTTTTTGCAGGAGAAACCAAAATACATGACCCTGTTACAATTTCAATTCCATTTATTCAGACCGAGTTCCGGGGTGGAGGAATTTATTCCCATGTTGACATTCCAAATGTACTTAGTGTTGAACCTTACTACGCTTATAAAACTGCAGGATCAGCATATTATATCAATCAGTTAAACTTTAACAGGCATTGGGCAGGCTTACGGTTATTTAATAACGATTTTCATCATTTTGTCTTTGATCTGTCATTGGTTAAGGAATTTGGCAGCGATAACGGGAAAAGGATAGATGCCTACGGTTATTTTGTAAAAGCAGGGTATCAGTTCAATTTTATTCCGGCTAAACCCATTCTTAGCCTCAGGGAATCTTACGCTTCAGGAGGTAAGAAAACAGATGAAAAAATTTACACCTTCGAACCTGCTTATGGAGCCCAGGATAAGTATTACGGGTGGATGAATATTACAACATGGTCAAACCTCGATGACCGGGAAATTGCGCTGGAATTGTTTCCTGTAAAAAATATGTGGGTCGAAATAAAATACAACCGCTTTTACATTCCTGTTCCTACTGATGTGACGCTTTTGAATACCATGAAGTTAGAACCAGCGAAGCATCATTTAGGTGATGAATTCGATGCTTTTATCAGGTACCAGGTTCTGAAACACTGGCAACTAACTGGAGCATTCGGATATTTTATACCGGGAGAATTATCACCTATAAATAATGAACCTGCTAAGAATGCAGAATGGTTTTCTTTGCAGATACTTTTCACTTTTTAGTACTTAAACAATTTAAAATTATGGCATACTTTATTGGTTCAGCTTTTTTTTTGATCTCGCCTATAAAGCCGATTATGTAAGACATTTTTTAATGAATATTCTTTTGAAAATAAATAACGTAATTATACGCCATGTTAAATTATAACGTATATTTGCGTTATAATTTTATAATTATGATAATAGAGATATTTGAACCTTCATTATGTTGTGCCTCCGGGGTATGTGGTCCGGAACCAGATAAAACGCTTATTGAACTTCAGAATACCATTCAGGTTCTTTCCAAAGCCATGGTAGAAGTGAAACGTTATGCTATTAACCAGGTACCTCTTGCATTCACAGGCAACCCTGTTGTAAAAGAGTTTATAACAACCGAAGGTCCGGGGAAACTGCCAATTACTTTATTAAATGGTCAGATAATTAAGAAAGGTGGTTATCCAACTCTGGATGAACTGGCAGTCCATATTCCGGAAATTAATAGCATTAAACCGGATTCCAAAATCCTTGGAATATTCAGCTAATTGTGAACAAAGAAAAACTACATATAGTGCTTAATACTATTCCACAGGCTGCTAGTGATCAGAAAACTAATAAGACACAATATATTTTCTTTTCTGGAAAAGGGGGTGTTGGGAAAACTACAATGGCTGCGACAACGGCAGTATATCAATCTCAAAAAGGTAAACGCACCTTATTGGTTTCAACCGACCCTGCCGGCAATCTTGGAGATATTTTCGAACGTAAGGTTGGCATGGATACGATACAGGTCACTCCTGATCTTTTTCTTGCTCAAATGGATTCCGATGCCATTACCGATGCCTATAAGAACAGGATGCTCGAACCACTTTCAGCCATTCTCGAAGGAGTGGTGCTGGAACAGGTGAAAGAAGAGTTCAATGGCGGTTGTACTGTTGAGATAGCAACCTTTGATAAATTTACCGATTTTCTTGGCAACGAAACATACAACCTGATCATTTTCGACACTGCCCCCACGGGCCATACACTTCGTCTGATGACGCTTCCCAATGAGTGGGACAAATACATTAAAAAAAGCGCTGAAGGACAAGGACAAACGTGCATTGGTCCGGTTTCTCAGATTGAAGGTTCTAGGCAGAAATACGCCCATGCTGTCAGTATGTTGCAGGATGCGAGCAGTACAACAGTTTACCTCGTAAGCAGGCCTGAAAAAATGTCGGTGTACGAAACCATGCGTGCTAAATCGGAACTTGAACGGACGGGTATTCATAATTTCCACATGATTATCAATGGTGTATATCCGAATCATTCGACCCTGAGCGGAATTTTTGGTAGCATGTCTGAGAACCAAAAAAAATACGTACAGGAGCTTAGACATCTGTTTCCTGATACTGTTTCTGAAGTTCCTTTGCAGCAATCGGAAGTGAAAGGGGTTAAAAATATCTCTTTATTAGGCGAAATTGCCTTTGACCAAAAAGAAGCAGTTATACACGCAAACTTCCCCAGCAGTGTTCCCTTCACCGGGTTTTCTTCATCAGATCTGTTAACCCGCTTACTCGAAAAGAAAACAGATAACCGTATTATTATTTTAACCGGTAAAGGAGGCGTAGGAAAAACAGTTACAGCTTGCACACTTGCTTTAAAAATGGCGGAAAAGGGAAAAACCCTACTATTTACTACCGACCCGGCAGCTCACATTGGGCCTGTACTTGATACCGAAGTAAACCATGTTTCTGTTAACATTACAGACCGTTTATGGGCAGTAAATATCGACCAGAAAACAGCAGTTGAGGAGTATCGTCTTAAAATAATGGACGATGCAAGGTCAAACGGATACTCTGATGAGCTGTTAGCCTCACTCGAAGAAGAATTAGAATCACCCTGTACTGAAGAAATCGCCATTTTTGAACAGTTCGCAAACTTGCTGAACGAACCCGGCTGGGATTATTTTGTACTCGATACAGCTCCAACCGGACATACTCTACGCCTGCTTGAATTGCCTTTCGAATATAAAAAGCAAATCGATATAAAGCATAAAGGAAGCACAGCAATAACTTCTGATACCAATCATACAAATAGTAAAATTGAGACATTGATTGACAGGCTAAAAAATCCTGACCATGCAACATTTCTTCTGGTAGCTTACCCCGAGTTCACACCTATACACGAAAGCTTCCGGGCTATGAAAGACCTGGAAAGGGTTGGAATTAAGGCACAGGGGATTTTTCTGAATCATATACTTAAAAGTGATGATTGCCAGACCGGCTTTGCACTCGAACGCTGGAAATTACAACAACACTATCTTCATAAAGCACAGGAATTATACAGTCCAAAACCTCTGTTTGCCATACCTCTGCAACCATCTGAAATTATTGGCATTGAAAGGGTAAAAGAACTTTCTAAAGAAATTTTTAAGCAATAATATAATTAAAATAAATAGCTATGAATGCAACACCACAAGCACTGGATCAATTGAAGAAGGCACTTAATTCCGAAGAAAATCCATTAGCAGGTATCCGAGTTTCCGCACAACAGGGATGCTGTGGTCCTGCTCTTCAAATGGCAGTAACAGAAAAAGCGTCAACCGGCGATAACTTAATTACAATAGAATCTGTTAATTTTTTCATTTTCCCTCAGGCTGAAGAGCTGATTGAGGGAGTAACTGTTGATTATGGTCCAGATGGTTTCAAACTCCTTGGAATGAAAAAGAGTGGCGGATGCTGCTGATAGATTTAGAGTTAAGAATTTTCTTGCAGTTTTTTACAGATATAAAACTGTGATACTTGCATTTTATGAACAAAACTTTTTATTGTACAGGAGAAGGTATTGATTGCTTAAATTTGTATAAAAAAGATTATGGCATTCGCGAAAATTGAGCTTTTTAATTCAGATTTACAGATCTGCGCCGAGTTGTTTAAAGCGTTGGCTCATCCGGCCCGTTTAGCCATTCTGAAATATCTTGCTGAATCAAAGACCTGTATTACAGGAGATTTTGCTGATGAATTACCTCTGAGCCGATCTACAGTAAACCAACACCTTAAGGAACTTAAAGATGCCGGTTTGGTTATTTGTACAATCGAGGGGGCAAAAACTTTTTATTGCTTAAACTTTGAGAAGATAAAGGAACTAACAGCACGTTCAGAGACTTTTATGAATAACATTTATATACCTGAAAATTTTGAATGTAAATAAGTAGCTGATTTTCTAATTATTAAGTTATGAAAATACTAATTCTTTGTACAGGTAACAGTTGCCGAAGCCAGATGGCTCATGGCTTTATGCAATCGTTCGACCACAGATTGCAGGTCTTCTCTGCAGGAACGGAACCGGCAACCCGGATAAATCCAACAGCTATAAAGGTCATGAATGAGGCAGGTGTTGACATCCACCATCATACCCCCAAAAATGTCAGCCAATATCTTAGCGAAGAGTGGGACTATGTAATTACTGTTTGCGATGATGCAAATGAGAGTTGTCCGGTTTTTCCCGGAAAAGTCAGGCACCGGTTGCATATGGGTTTTGAAGATCCCTCAAAAACAAAAGGATCGTATATGGAAATCATGACTGCTTTTTATGATGTAAGGAATGAGATAAGGGATGAATTTTATCGATTGTATGAATCGGAAATAAAGAAGAAAATTTGATAATGGAATAATGGAATAATGGAATAATGGAATAATGTGACAATTATGAAAAATGCAAAAGAAATAGTAAAAGAAAAATATGGACAGATTGCCGGTCAAAACTTTTCTGATAGCAATTCATCATGTTGTGGACCATCATGTTGCAATGATGATGTTGACTATACTGTTTTCAGTGAGAGCTACAAAAAAATAGAAGGATATAATCCTGATGCCGATCTTGGACTTGGTTGCGGTATTCCTACAGAATTTGCCAGGATTAAAAAGGGAGATACTGTGGTTGATCTGGGCTCAGGTGCCGGGAATGATTGCTTTGTAGCCAGAGCCCTGATTGGCGAAACAGGCAAAGTAATAGGAATTGACATGACTGAAACTATGATTGAAAAAGCAAAGGATAATTTAAAAAAACTTGGTTACAGTAATGTTGAATTTCGTTCTGGAGATATTGAAGAGATGCCGGTTGAATCAAATACAGCAGATGTAGTTATCAGCAACTGTGTGCTTAATCTTGTTCCAGATAAAGAAAAAGCATTTTTTGAAATTTTCAGGATATTAAAACCCGGAGGACATTTATCAGTTTCTGATGTCGTTTTACGTGGTGATCTTCCGCAAAAAATTAAAAATGCTGCAGAAATGTATGCCGGGTGTGTATCTGGTGCAATTGAAATTAATCAATATCTGAAGCTGATGTCAGCTGCAGGGTTGGTCAACGTATTGGTTCAGAAGGAAAAAAGGATTACAATCCCTGATGAAACATTACTGAATTATCTTGATCAAAACGGTTTGAAGAGCTTTAAAGAATCCGGTTCCGGAATTTATAGTATCACAGTTTATGCAGAAAAACCATAATAATTTGAAAATTTCAAAATGTGTTAATTTGAAAATGAGAAGAAAGAATTTGAAAATTTGAAAATTAGCTAATTTGAAAATAATAAGTCATTAAATAACACTATACTATGAGAAACGATAAAGAAAATATAATTATTGAGAAATCATTTCAGTTTGCATTGAAAGTTGTTCTTTATTGTGAGCTATTGGAGGATAAAAAGAAATTTGTTATTTCCCGTCAGTTATTAAGATCCGCAACCTCCATTGGAGCCAATGTTCGTGAAGCTCAAAATGCAGAGAGCAAGGCAGATTTTATTCATAAGATAAAACTGGCAGCCAAAGAAGCGGATGAAACAGAATACTGGTTATTAATTTGCAGGCATTCTCCGTCTTATCCATTTGATGTTAATTTATTAACAGACATTCAAGAGCTCATAAGAATCTTGTCAAAGATTATCAGTTCCTCAAAATCCAGTTAAGGATTTTTCATTTTCAAATTTTCAAATTAACTCATTTTCAAATTTCTATCAGATGAAACCCAGACTAAAATTTCTTGACAGATATCTGACGCTTTGGATATTCCTTGCAATGATTATTGGTGTTTTTTCCGGATATTTTTTCCCGGCTATAGCAGAATTCTGGGATTCGTTAAAAGCTTCCCCTGAAAGTTCTACAAATATTCCGATTGCCATTGGTTTAATACTCATGATGTATCCGCCACTGGCAAAAGTAAAATATGAAGAACTGGGAGGTGTTTTCCGGAACTTTAAAATTCTGGGCCTTTCACTGGTGCAGAACTGGATTATAGGACCGGTACTGATGTTTATTCTGGCAATTGTTTTCTTTAAATTATTTCCGGGGAAAGACAATTCTAACCTTCCTTATATGTATGGTATTATAATGATTGGCCTGGCCCGTTGCATTGCCATGGTGATAGTCTGGAACGACCTGGCAAAAGGAGACTCAGAATATTGCGCAGGTTTAGTAGCCTTTAATTCCATATTCCAGGTGTTGCTTTTCTCAGTTTATGCCTGGATTTTTATTGCAATTTTACCTGGATGGTTCGGAGTACCAACTAATTCAGTTGTTGAGAATATAACAATCGGTCAAATTGCGAAGAGCGTCTTTATTTATCTTGGAATACCCTTCATTGCCGGTTTTCTTACTCGTTTCATCTTAATAAGAGTCAAAAGCAAAGAGTGGTATCATACTAAGTTCATTCCCAAAATAAGCCCCATCACGCTTATTGCCTTGTTATTCACTATAATAGTAATGTTCTCATTGAAAGGTGAATATATTGTGAAATTACCACTTGATGTTGTAATGATCGCTATTCCGCTTATAATATATTTCATAATTATGTTCATGTCTTCCTTTTTTATTAGCAGAAAGGCTGGAGCAAACTATGAACAAACAACAACCCTTTCATTTACAGCAGCAAGTAATAATTTTGAACTTGCAATAGCTGTTGCAATTGCAGTATTCGGTATTAATTCCGGTGAGGCATTTACTGCTGTAATCGGTCCATTAGTCGAGGTTCCGGTCATGATAGCGCTTGTAAATGTTGCCTTGTATTTCAAACGAAAGTATTTTGTTGCCGATTAACAAATATTTAATGCCCGGGCAACAAATAGGAGAAAATATTTACACGTAAGTATATATAATAACAAGTAGTTAGCAAATAAGAGAAGGATAATTACTTTCCGATACAGAAATTCCTGAAAATATTACTAAGTATATCATCAGTTGTTATTTCCCCGGTAATGGCACCAAGGTAGTGTATTGCCTGCCTGATGTCAATTGCAATCAGGTCTTCTGGGATTTGATTTTCGAGCCCTGAAAGAACTCTTTGCAGACTTTCAGAAACATGAATCAGCGCTTCATAATGTCTTATATTTGTGATTATTATATCGTCTGAACTTAACTTTTCCTTTACAACAACTTCACTCAGTTTTAACTTGAGGTCATCAAGCCCTGACTTTTCTTTTGCCGAGATAAATAGCAGAGTATCCCTTTCTCCGGGAATAATATTTTTGACAAGTTCTTCTTGCTGGCCGGGAGAAGCCTGATCAGTTTTATTTATCAGTATGAACAGGCGTTTTTCTGATTCTCTTATCATCTCCCTGATAGCCTCGGCACGGATATTAATAGACTCAGCAGAATCAAATATCTCATCAACCATGAGGATTACCGATGCCTGGCTTATCTTTTCATGGGTTTTTTTAATACCCAGTGTTTCAATAATATCCGTTGTTTCACGTAAACCTGCAGTATCAATAAACCTAAACTCAATGCCATCAATAACAATAGAGTCTTCAATAGTATCGCGCGTAGTCCCGGGTATTTCAGATACGATTGCTTTCTCCTCCATCACGAGAGCATTAAGAAGTGTCGATTTTCCTGAATTTGTCTTTCCTACTATAGCAACAGGGATACCGTTCTTAATCACGTTACCGATCCGGAAGGAAGATGCCAGATGGTCAGTAAGCAATTTTATCCTTACGATTATTGATGTAAGTTCTATTCTGTCAGCAAATTCAACATCTTCTTCGCCAAAGTCAAGTTCGAGTTCGATAAGAGAGGCAAACTGAAGCAATTCAGATCTCAACTTACTAATTTCTGCTGAAAAGCCTCCTCTCATCTGGTTAATTGCAATCCTGTGCGAGGTGCGGGTAGCTGAAGCAATTACATCGGCTACTGCCTCAGCCTGAGAGAGATCCATTTTCCCGTTAAGGAATGCTCTTTGCGTAAACTCTCCCGGAAGAGCAGATACAGCTCCTTTCAGGATCAATAGTTCGAGAATTCTCCTCTGAATATAAGGGGAAGCATGGCATGAAATCTCTACAGAATTTTCACCCGTGTAGGAGTGGGGCGCCTTGAAAATACTAACCAGTACTTCATCAATAATTTCCTCACCAGAACAAATAGTTCCATATACAATCTTAAAGCCTTTAAGATAAATTAGTTTAATGCTATTATCTAAAGGAATAAATATCTTCTCGCAAATATCCAGGCTTTGCGATCCGCTTATCCTTATTACAGCAATTGCCCCACCGGGGGCTGTTGCCGGTGCACATATAGTTTCGTCCGATCTGATCATTTGTCAACACCTGATATGCAGCAAATGTAGAAAACTTTGCTGAATATCATACCCGGTAATATTTAGCTTTTCTCCCTCACGCTTCGCTCTGGGTCTTCGCTTCGGTTCGACTTTCTCCTTTCCATGTTGGATATGTCCTACAAACTTATCAGTATATGTCCTACAAACTAATTAGTGTTTGTCCTACAAACTATCTTGTTTTAGTCAAGTATTTTTGTGTTAATAAATTAACAATAAAATAAAACGAACCATGAAAAAGAAAATCAGTATCTGGAACTATTCATTCATAATGATAATTCCTTTAATAATTCTTAACAATTGCTGTCAGGCACAACAAGCCGGTTATCCGATAGATTCGAAAATTTTTACAACCGTTGAACGGACAATCAACCCTATCGCAGTGCCCGTATGGCCTGTACTACTTCCTAATGAGATCCCAAAGTTTCAACAATATGGTTATGGGGAATGGAAGTACGGCGGGGGAATCGGTTTTCAAAAAAGACTTGATCTTATGCCACCGGCTTATTACTCAAAACCTGTAACAAAAAGTGCTAAATTATTGACTTTCTTTGCAATGACTGACATCCACATCACAGACAAGGAATCTCCCGGGGAGGCCGTCTTTTTTGGACTTCCACCATTCAATGTTATTTCGGCATATTCACCCATAATGCTATATACAACTCATGTTCTCGATGCTGCAATCCAGACTGCAAATGGCCTCAACAAAAACAAACCGTTTGATTTCGGCATCTCTTTAGGCGATGTAGCCAACAACACTCAATACAATGAACTCAGGTGGTTCATCGACATTCTTGATGGCAAGAAAATAAACCCCGACTCAGGTGTGAAAGACGACCCCATTCCCGGGGCTCATAACGATTATCAGGATGAATACCAGGCTGCAGGGCTCGATAAAACGATTCCTTGGTATGCCACTCTTGGCAACCACGATCATTTCTGGATAGGTACAAACCCGATTAACGATTACATACGGCAGACACTGATCAGTGACAGCATCCTCAAAATGGGAAACATTTTCGCTCCCGGTGGCTTTCATAAGCGCGATTACTTAGTAGGTGTACTAAATGGCAGTACACCAAACGGTGATATTATAGGCGCAGGTCCTGTACAAACCACAAATGCTATAAAGGTTCCAGCCGATCCTAACCGCCGTTCACTTCGGAAAGAAGAGTGGTTGAACGAGTTTTTTAATACTTCTTCAAGCCCGGTTGGACACGGGTTCAACAAAGCAGATGCTGCAAGGGGATTCGCCTGCTATTCTTTCGAGCCAAAGCCGGATTTGCCGGTCAAAGTTATTGTGCTCGATGATACCCAGAAGGACAGCGACCCCGATGTTCATGGTTATGGACATGGCACTCTTGATCAGGAACGTTACGAATGGCTTAAAGATGAACTGGATAAGGGCCAGGCAGAAGGTAAGCTGATGATTATAGCCTGCCATATACCCATTGGAGTTGAAGAGCCAGGCTCCTTCATTGGATGGTGGTCGGAAGCCTATGTAACCGAAGCAGCTCTGATTGCCAAACTGAATACTTATCCAAATTTTCTCCTGTGGATCGCGGGACATCGTCATCTGAATACCGTTACCGCATTCAAATCACCTGATCCCAAAAAGCCTGAACTTGGCTTCTGGGAAATTGAAACCTCCTCATTAAGGGAATTCCCTCAGCAGTTCCGGACTTTCGAGATCGTCAGTAACAGCGATAACACCATTTCCATCTTTACGACTAACGTTGATCCGGCAGTAAAAGAAGGATCTCTGGCTGCTAAATCACGTTCCAATGCGATTGCAGCTTATCAGATATTCAATATAAAGATGGCTACGCTGCCCACTGGTTCAATTTCGTACAATGCAGAACTCGTTAAACAACTGACTCACGAAATGCAGGCTAAGATTAAGAATTACGGAACCCCATCTGAAAAGTAATAGTTTCAATTATAAGAATTATTATTCATGAAAAGAATTATCGTAACCTTTATTGCAATACTATCAATCCTCCTGTCTCATTCAGGATGTTCAAAAGAGGAGCATTATAATCAGCCTGCTCTTGATGATCTTTATCAATCAGCTGTCGCAGATGCCATAATGGTTGATTCTTCAGAAATATGTGACACTCTTTGGCCGATCACTTCAGGTAATTCCAAACTGGAATGGGAAACCATAAACAATGAAAAATATGTATTGGTCGGAAATTTCAATAAATATCCTGATAGTTATTCTGACACTTCAGTGATTAATTCATGGGGTATGATTTGGGTATTTATTCCGGAGCAATACATAAGCAGAATGAAGTCAACGCTAAACCAGCAAAGTGATACTCTTTTGCGAATGAGTCAGCTTCTCGGATTACCACCAGGGAATAACAATAATTATATTGTCGAGCTCTGGGTTAAGCCCGAAGATCTTTTTCGTCCTTCTGCAGATCCGGAAATTGATGATAAAACAGCCGGACAATATCTGCCTGCAAATGCCAGTGCGGATTATGTGAAATGGTTCAACCAGAATATCTATGATTCATATTTTGGGATCGGGACACATTATCCATGGACAAGACTCGGTTATACTTATGACTGGGCAAAAACCGGCTCAGAAGTTGGAGTAAGTGAATTTTGTATTAAAACAAATTCGCTGGTTTATGTTGAGAAGCTTTATGTTGCTTTAAAATATCTTAATAATTGATTAACATAGTTTCGATATCCCGCTATATTATTACAATATCAGGCAAAATGCCGAAAACAGAGCAGCAAAAATTTAAAATAAATAATCGGAAGGTCAGTAATCAATAATTTTAAATGAAAAGCTATGAAAAAGACAAACCGATTAATTATTCTTTGTTTGTTTGTCGTTACAGCGGTTCAGATATCCTGTGAACGCGATGATTCAACCGAAAAACCAATTTATGGACAGAAAACTTTAGAGTTGATCAGTACTGTTGAAAACAATCCCAACATTAAATCATTGCTAATCAAATCTATAGAGCAGGCAAAGGTGGTCAATCCGGATAAAAATACAAATCCGGCTCAAACCCTGGCTGAATATTATGATTTTGTTACATGGGCTGAGACTTGCATGCCATGGAGTATTCTTCCCAAAACGCCTTACACTTCATTATATGATAAAATAGATCAGAGCCTGAACTATTTCTATTTTATAAATGACCAACCGCTTGCAGAACTTGAAGGTCAGGGATTGTATAATAACTCTCTTCAATATGTAGCACCTTACAGAGATTGGCTTGTAAGTTTCATTAAAGCATGGGGCTTGTATCTGGATACACCGGAGTCGTGGAAAGATGATTATTATCAATTGGCGCTGACTGATAATAAGTTTGGTCTATCGGCCGGTTGGTATGAAGATCCTTCTAATTGGAAATCGTTCAATCAGTTTTTTGCCAGATATCTTAAGTCGTCGGATAAACGCCCGATAAATTCTCCTGACGACAGCACAATTGTTGTGTCGCCGGCAGATGCTAAACCGGAAGGCGTATGGCAGATAGATGCCAACTCAAACATTGTCCTGGAAGGAGGGGTGCCAATTAAATCCGGAACATTAACATCAATTGTAAAATTAATCGGAGAGGACAGCCAATATAAAAATGAATTTGCCAATGGAATAATGACCCATACTTTTCTTGATGTCCAGGATTATCATCGTTTCCATTTTCCGGTAAGCGGAATAATCAAGGAAGTCAGAAACATTGCTGAACAGGATGCAGTTGGCGGTATTATTACCTGGGATCCGGCAATTCAAAGATATATGTTTGATCCTACAGTTCCAGGCTGGCAAGCTATCGAAACAAGAGGCTGTGTAATAATCGATACAGAGGATTTCGGTTTGGTAGCATTGCTTCCAATAGGGATGTCGCAGATATGTTCGGTAAAATTTGAGGATAATATTCAGGCAGGCACCAGGGTAAACAAGGGGGATATGCTGGGATGTTTCCTGTTTGGAGGTTCTGATATTGTAATGATATTTCAACAGAGCGCAGGATTTGTATTGAAGCCATCTAAAGGTGGGAATAAGGGCCAATCATATCAACACATACTTATGGGCGAAAAATACGGTGAGTTAACAGGATCGAACTAATATTAACTATCATGTATTGAATAAGTTAGCTTTTCTTTGGGAATTGTAATCAGCTTAATATGGATAATGTATAATAAACAAATTAATTAAATTAAGAAGACAAAAATGAAAATTTTAAGTTTTATAATAATGATGATGTTTATTGGTTTATTTACATCATGCAAAAAGTCCTCAGACAGCCAGATTGATTCAGGGATAAATCCTTTTTCCAATGGAGGCAGTGAAAGAAATATGATTGTTGTTATTAGCGATCTTCATTTAGGTGCCGATCTAGCTTATGCTGAGTGCAATCATAACCTTGAGCCTCTTGAAAAATTACTTAAACAGATAAAGGTGGCTCCCAATGTTACAGAACTTGTTATCGCAGGAGATTTGATTGATGAATGGTTTGTGCCAGCAACGATTAATACTTTTCAGGGAACCAGTCAGGCTGATTTTGTAACGCGTGTTGCCACAACCAACAAGATCGTATTTGATGCTATTAACAGTATCATTCAAGAGGGAAATATATTGGTTACTTATTTGCCAGGGAACCATGATTTAGTAATTACGGCAGCAGATATTGAAAGTGTACTCCCGGGAATAAACCAGTCACGGGATGCCATGTTAGGTTTAGGCACTTATTCTCCGGTCATCTCTCCTAAAATAGTTATTGAGCATGGGCACCGCTACAATTTCTTTTGTGCACCAGACCCGATTTCAAACCAGGATATCGCACCAGGCACAATATTGCCTCCAGGGTACTTTTTTACAAGAATAGCTGCACTTTGGGTGCAACAAGGTCTCCCATCAACACCCCATAACATACCTGTTGTTACCCCAAATAGTTCAGCGAGTGAAAGCCAGGATCTATTGTATCGGTATTGGAAGGACTGGGCAACAACATTCCATTCATTCCCGATTACAAATGGGTTTGATGAAAATATTATTGTAACAAATGTTAACGGATTTACAGGGACATATTCTGTAAACAATTTTCTTCCATTTCAATCAATCCCCAACGGATTGATTGATGTAAATATTTTCAAAGGAATTCAGGATAATTGGGAAGCAAGACAAACGCTCAATAATGTAGCTTTTCATATGAGCACTGCTATCGCAATCGATTCTATATTTGCAGATACCTGGACAGATCAGCAGTCAGTTATACAGTACTTTACGAACCCTAGCTCAGATAAAAGAATTGTTGTATTTGGCCATACTCACAAACCTAAAATCTTTTCAGCATTAAGTTACGATAATAAAAAATGTATTTATGCGAATTCAGGAACATGGATTGACAATAACTCAGTCCCTACCACTATGAATTTTGTAGTAATAACGCCACAGAGTAATGATGCTTCTTCTAACACATTTGTAAAACTTTACGATTTTGAAAATGAAGTTGTAACAAAAATGGCTGAAGATTCATTACATTATTAACGGTGGTTTATCATGATCATACTTATGTCTTCGATGAAGAAAGCTACCAAGACAATCACCGATGAGAATGCAGAAGTTGAGACATGGAGACAAAGAACAGAAGCAAACAATATCCCATCAACATTCAACGATAAATTAGCTGGTGGATTAAAACATTCATCAAAGGATCCTCTTACTGCGTTAAAATTTAACAGAAACAAATGATTATTTCTCGTCTTAATTCTACTTTGAAAGATATGAAAAACCGTCCTGTTTTTACCCTTCATCCCCAAGGGGAACAGGCCGGT
>JBAXXU010000030.1:0-37186 GCA_037127735.1 Bacteroidota bacterium | reverse complement strand
CAGCGGCGTGAGCCGCTTCCTACCCGATTAGAAATGAAAGTCACCCCATGAATTAAGACGTCCTGTAGGGACGTAATAAAATAAGGGGTTTCAGTAGTTTTGTAAATATTTAACCGGAAAGTAGTGAAAATATATATCGATTTTCAATTATTTAATACAAATATTACGATGCTCTGCACCTTTGTCCTCCGCGGCAAATATTTATCTTTATTATATAATGATTTTCACCGGATCCAGGAGATAATCATGATAAGATAAAAGACAAAAGGCAAAAGATAAAATAGAAGAAAAATGATCTCTTACTTTTATCTTTACACTTTTATCTCTTACTTTTATCTTTACACTTTTATCTTTTATCTTTTTAACGACCATCTACCTCCAGCCATTTTGTACGCTTATGTATTGTCCTGACTACTATCCATATCAAAGTCGCTGAAGCAAACAGATAAATCCACATATCTGTAAAATAGATCCGTTCTGATAAGAAATAGTTTCTGAAAATATCCAAAAGGGTGAATATCACAAAGATGTTGGCAAAACTGTTATATTCTCTCTTCAGAACATTCTTAACTGAGAAAGGAAGCTTTGGAGGAATGAATTTGAATGAATATGGAATAAATGAACTTACAGTATCTGACCATTTGTCATATATATCTCCAAATTTTCTTCTTAAGAATTGTTCTTCGGCAAACATGATCCGTTCATAGTATAGCCAGTAAATAAGTCCGAATACTACTGTAAACCATACATCCCGTAAAAATAAAACCGGCCCGAGCCACATGAAGAAATTTCCAAAATAAAGCGGATGCCGCAGTAACGAATAAATACCTGTAACATTAAGCTCATCTGCAATCTGCCCATTTACCGTATTTCTGCCAGAGGTGTTTTTAGGCGCAAAACCCACTGTGAGGATCCGTATTATCTGGCCAAAAAGACTCACTCCAAGAAAGATAAGCTCATCCCTCATATCAAAGAGTATAGCCTGCCTGTTGCCAAGATACATCATTACGATACCCGCGACAATTATAAATACAGGCAGCCAGCTTCTTCTTTTGAATAACCAGTTCCCGCTGCTTTCAAATTCATGTACAAGAGCCATTTTATTTTATTTATGTTATTGCGCAAAAGTAGAAAAAATCTAGAAACTATATTTAAGTCGCAGAAAACCGAGATTAATCCTTGTTCTGTTACTATTCATTGTACTTTCAAAATGCTGCCAGAACAGAGAGAAATCAACATTTTCAGCAAGAGAATAATCTATTGAAGGCCCGGCAAAATAACCTTTCAGATCAGGAAACCACATTGCAGAAACACTCATATTTAACAGAGGGGTAACAGGATAAGAGTATTGCCCGAATGTGGAAAATCTTGAAAAAGCCAGATCTTTCGTTGACATGTTTCCTGAATACAAAGAGTTGAAACTTGTAAACTCCATTGGGTTATTACAATACATTACCTGCATCTGAGCCGAGGAATTATTCTTAAAGACTTTATCAAAACCGATTGTAAAAATCCCGGTTCCTGTGCTATCGGAAAATCTCTTTGCAGATTGAAACCACGATCCTTCACCTCTGAAAGATACCGGGCCTATTGCTCCTGACCAGCCAACTCCGGCAACCAGATCTTCACTGTTGACATAACCCGCCAAAAACTGAATATCATATCCCCATTTATTTAATCTGAATAAAGAAGCAGTGGTTATATGATCCTCATAATCTGCCTTTACTGCAATTTCAAAGGCTGAGGAAAAATTCGGATAATACTGTAATCTTACTGCATCACTTCCCGGACGCTCAACATAATCAAAATCGAAGAATGAATATGCATTGAAAATATCGTTGGGATTCCATACAAGAGCCTGCCCCCAATTGATCCTCTGACGTCCAATTCTGGCCTGAAATTTCCCGTAATTGAAATCCATCCACAATCGGTCAATAGTTGTATTCAGGAAGAATGATTGTTCATTAAGAATGTTCCAGGACATGTCAACCCAGCCCTGATCACTCCCGATCTGTTCAGAATATGATGGGCCGGATCTTACCATGTCCCCTGTGAAGAGCCTGTTTCTTAACTCAGCCGCAAAAGTTATATTTTCATTTATATAACCTTTAAAATTCAACCTGTTATGAATAAGGTTATCATTTACAAAATGCCCGGCAAGGGAATCAAACATTGCGCTCTGCATTGTTGAAAGATAACCACTTACTGTCAGGAATTTTGGCTTTTCCTGAGAAATTATTGAACCTGCCGTTATCAGCAAAAATGAAAATTTAAAAATCAGTTTTCTTAGCATTATAATAATTGAAAGTCGTTATTCTCTTACATCATCCGAAACCACTTTGCCATCCTCAAGTGTAATAACGCGATGTGCCATTTTAACAACACGTGCATCGTGTGTTGAAAATATGAAGGTGATTTTTTCTTCATGGTTGAGTTTTTCCATAATTTCCAGTAGTGTTGATGCCGATTTGGAATCAAGGTTTGCTGTGGGTTCATCTGCCAGTACAAATTTAGGCCTTGAAGCCAGCGCCCTTGCAACTGCAATTCTCTGTTGCTGTCCTCCCGACATTTTTGCCGGTCTGCTGTTAGCCCTCTCAGTTAATCCGACAGCCTTCAGCAATTCAAATGTTCTTTCATCCCGTTCCTTACGCGACCATTTTTGAAGGTTCATTATGAACTCCACATTTTCTTTTGCAGTTAATACCGGAATAAGATTATAAGCCTGAAACACAAAGCCAATATTTCTCATTCTGAAATCAATAAGCTCAGAAGATTTCAGTTTTGCCAGATTGGTTCCTTCAATAATAATTTCACCTGATGTTGGATTGTCAAGCCCTCCGATAAGATTAAGAAGCGTTGTTTTCCCTGATCCTGACGGTCCGACTATAGCAGCAAACTCCGCTTCCTGAAAAGCAAGTGTCACGCCATTCACAGCATTTACCAGGACTTCAGTCTCATTATATATTTTAGTAACGTTTTTTATTTCAAGAACTTTCATGACTTAATATTTTATTTTTAGTTATTATTCTGCTCTGATTGCTTCCACCGGATTAAGCTTCAATGCTTTCAGGGCCGGGTAAATTGAAGACAAAACCCCTGTTATTATTATAAGTATTGTTACACCACCAAAGAATCCTGCACTGATCTGCGGATATACTTTTGCAGAGTAACCCAATGCTTCAAATCCTTCGGTATACTTCGATAAGTTGATTCCGGTATTTGATGTGATCCGGATAAGGATATAACTTGTGATCATTCCTGTAACTCCTCCAATAAGTGAAAGAAAAACCGATTCAAGCATAATCATCGAAAAGACTTTTTTCTTATTCATTCCGATCGCCGTCAGCATCCCGAGCTCTCTGGTCCTTTCCATAACCACCATCAGCATCGTATTGATTATACCAAATGCGAGGGCTGCAAGAATAATAAGTCCGAAAATCAGGTAAAACTGTCCAACCATATCGGTCATCATCGCCAGATCAGGTTGAATTTTCTTCCAGCTCATTACTTCCAGCTCCGGAAGCTTTTCAGCTAATTTGGTGGTTAAAGCATCGGTCTGATCAAGGCTGCCAATTTTGACAACCAGCTGGTGAAAATCATCTCCGGGAATCCCTGTTAGCTTTTTAAGATCAGTATTCCTGACGAAGACTGTACTTTTTTCATACATACTGTTTGCTAAATCGTACAATCCGGTAAGCCTGAATACTGCACCAACCTGATTATTATCTGTATCAAGGAATGTTAAAGTCAGCCTTGCACCTTCCCTGAATGACCATGCCTCCTGCCTGATGAGCAGTCCGTATTTCATTGACTCTCCTGAAGAAAAAATGGTCTTCATCTCTTTAATGAACTTCTTCTCATTTGCAAATCTTTTTCCTGCAAGTGGAATAAGTTTAGATATGATATTCTCCGGAACTCCTTTTTCTTTAAGCCCTGAAAGAGTTGAAGTATCAATAGAATACCTTATAATATTCAGATCCTTTGCCAGTTCCTGACCAATAAGTGCAAGATTAAACTTAGATTCCTTTTCAAAGTAATCACCCGTACCCGGCATTATTTTCTTGCTCAGGGTAAAGACATGTTTTTCTTTTTCGGGGTCAATGCCAATAATCTGCACTCCGGCACTCTTGGTGGCAGTATTGGCCATTCCTGTAATGACTGTCCTTTCGCTAATCGCATCAACACCGTTAGCGGACCTGATTCGCGACAATGTTTCTTCGGGATTTCTTATTACCAGCCGCGGATCATTGTTTATAAGGAAATCCTTACCGGTAATCTGGATATGTGATATCTCTTCATTCAAAGCGTCGTCAACGCGCTGTGCTATCAACCCGTTCATCAGGGCCACAGAAAATACTCCTGCAAATATCCCGATTGTAACGGAAGAGATTACAACGAGGCTCCTGACCTTGTTCCGCCACACATTTTTCCATGCTGTTTTCCAGATCATATTTGTATATTTTATGCTTTTAATGAGTTAACCAGTTTCATTTTATTGATCTTCCTGACAGGGTAAATTATAGAGATCCCCACAATTACAGCAACAATTACCGACTGCCATAAGAAGTATAAATCAACAGGCATGAAGGGCATTATTGGTTCCATGCCATAGCTTTCATACACTTTAGCATATTGTCCGGAGAGCCTTATTGGATTATAAAGACCGATAAGTATAGCCGGAAAAGCAACAGCAATTCCGCTTAATATTCCGAGAAGACCAATATAAATCATCTCAAACGAGACAATAGCTGACAGTTTAGACTTCTGCATTCCGATTGCAACCAGCACACCAAATTCACGTTTTCTTTCTATTGTCATCATCAGGACAGTACCAAATATTCCAAAAGCTATAACGAGGTAGAGTATTGCGACCATAACGCCACCGCTTTTGTTATCAGCATCCATCTGATTGATCAGTAATTCATTCATCTCTCTCCATCCTAACAACCTGAGTGGCGGCGGTACCTCTTTGCCAATTGATGAAATCATCCTGTTTATCGCCTTATCTTTGTTATCCTTAATGCAGAGGGCCATTGAGGTAAGCATGCCGGGAGCACTGTATAGCTCCTGGCAGATATCAACCGGCAGATAAACAATTTTGTTATCGATATCCGATGTTGGCATTTTTATTATTCCGGTAATACGATACTTCCCGGCGGCTGTTGTTCCATGATATCCCTGTCCGACAAGGACAAGAGTGTCTCCAATATTCAGTCTCAGGAACTTAGAAAGATGGTCGCCTATAAGTACTTCCTGTTTGCCTGCAGAGATATACCCATTTCTGAATTTTGATAATCCTCTTATTAGCGGCATTACAGAAGCCGTATCACCGTCGGATATTCCAAGATCCATCTGAAGAATGGACTCTGACGAATAACTTTCTTCTTTAAACAGATCGAGCTTTGATTTTATCTTTTCAGGAATACCGGATTTTTTCAGACCATCTATAACATCTGACGATAGCCGGTAACGAATAAGTCTTCCTTTTACATTTGAAAGAAGCGTCTCTTTTTCAGGTTCAATTCCCAGTACAAGAACTCCTTTTGTAAGAGGCCCGGAGGAAGCCAGGGCAAAAGATTCAAAACGGGGAACAACGTCAGTTACATTCTTGTCTTTTAATAATACCTGCCTTATCTCTGAAGAAAACGCGAAAATATTATCTACGGTGGGATTGTCTTTGAAATCTTCGTTCTGAACCTGAATATATCCGGTATAGGATTCAATTACATTGCGGAACATGTGATCATATGATCCCAGCTGAATTGATCGCATAAGAAGTGCAAAAAATACCGCAAAAAATACCGATGCAACAGTTATCAGGGTTCGCCTCTTATTCCTCCAGAGGTTACGCCAGGCGATTTTATAATTCTTCATAAATCAATTATTTTATCTTATGTTTTTCATATTCTGCTGCGAAAAGAAACTTTCTAAGATCTGAACATTGAACTTAATCTCTTTAATGTCCACTAAAGTCTTATTGCCCGGTTCTTCAGCCGGAACAAGCTCAAGACGGGTTGGGATAACCCTGCCATCCATGGTTTTAATCTCCGATCCTGTTTCTGTTCTGACAAGCGATCCCTCCTCATCAAAAAGTTCAGCCCTCAGCACAAGTAAATCCTTTTTATCAATCCATCTCAACTGCTGACCCCAAACAACAGCAGCGTTTTCCTTTGCAACCATTTTTATTTTGTAGCAAAGCCTGCCGAGAATTGTCTCTTCCCCGACAATTTCATGTGTGTAATCATTAACAACCGATGACTCTTTCAGAATATCATCGTTTGTATAATCAGAGCCCATCCACCCCTGCGACATCATTGATGGCGGGAATTTTATCAGTCTGCTTATGGCCGGGTTCCAGCTCCACATTTCAGTACCTCTTTTTAAAAAAGTCTGATTCGCATCTTTTGCAGGAGCAGTAATCAGAGTTAATGCGTAATCACGTCCAAGCGACCAGTTTTTAAACTCAACAGTCCGCTGCCAGGTTGGACGGATAATAGTCATTGACATTACCATTATACTTGACTTTTCCCCGTTAAATTTTTCATCTGATTTCCTTACAATGTCAGTGGCGTTTACAGCCTGCGCTGAAAGAAAAGTATTATTTAACAGGAAAAGAGCCAATAAGAAACACATTTTACTTATCTTCTTCATTTTTAGCCTATTTATAGAGTTCAATAATCCTGTTAACTGTTTTTTCATAATAATTGGCATCAACTTCATCAAGGAATGCAGTTATTCGCGCAAAACCTTCAATTGTATAAATAAAAAGGTTCATATCGAGGATCGGGTCATAATCTGCAGGTCTTCTGTCTTTCTTCCTGACAAAATATTCAGAAATCATTCTACTTGCGAGTGCAAGGAATGTATTATTACCATTTACATATACCGACTCGACAGAATTGACAGCTCCCGGAAATGACTTCAGAAACTGATCCCTGACTTCCTTTTGCTGAAGTAACTGGTAATAGAGGCGCCAGAAAGAGAGTTTCTCCCTTAGAATCATAAAGTACTTTCTGACAAACAGTTCAAATTCTTCCTCCGAGAGAGAGCCATCCTTATCCGGATCAAAATAGTGTGAAATTTCTCCAATTGACCTGTTAATAATTTCAGTGAGCAGCACCTCCTTGCTTTCAAAATAATTATACATGAGGCCTTTTGATATCCCGGCATGTTTAGCAATATGGCTTATCGTACAGTTATGATAACCTTCGTTCGCAAAATGGTCAAGGGCAACATCCATAATAAGGGTTTTCTTTTCTTCCCGTATCTCCCGAAACTGCTTCTTGGTCCTTGGTGTCATTATTTCTATTATGAAATCTTGGTTCAATAATTCAACCCAAATCCAAATGGGAACAATGGGTTTCCGGAATCATAGGGTAGATCTTCCTTTTGATTTTTTACAGCTTCCATCGAAGAAGGCAATTCAACCGGAAGTTTACCCTGGGGATTGAATTTACCAAAAACAACATCAAGGAAAGCCTCATCATTAGCTCCGAAATTTGCAAACAGACCCTTACTTGCTGATGCAATTTCAGGAATGACAGCAGGTCTGTCAAGGTAGATATCAACAATTGTTGGTACTTTGTTCAGAAGACCGAGTATTTCGGATTTTTCTTTGTCTTTAAAATCAAGGTCTCCTCCACGGATAAATGATCCCATCAAACCGGTCCCCTTAAGATGTTCCGAAGGGGCTTTAATCCGGATTATAGCAACATCAGCCTGTTCGGGCTTTTCAACCACGATTCCATATTTACCTGCTTTAACCGGATCAATATTTTTGATATAAATTTTTAAACCTTGCTTTAAAGGAAGTATTTTGCCATTTTCAGCCTGATCATTTTTTAAAAGAACAATTGATTTTCTCTGGGCCAGCTCTCCCTCAGCTTTAAATTCAGGATTACCGACAATTTTTTCAGCATTATCAACATCCACAAAAGGATTCTCAAACAAACCGAGTTGAAATTTAACACGCAGAAGTCTCCTGACCGAAGAATCAATCCTGGCTTCAGTTATCTTTCCCTCTTTAATCAGCTTAAGAAGCATTACCGGCAGAACTTCTCCGCCAAACTGGTCAACACCGGCATCAATTATCTTAAGCATGCGTTCCTCCTCAGTGGCTTTTTCCATCCCTCTTGCCCTTGCCGGAAGGATCATTATACCAAAGATTTTAACATCCGAAATAAGACCCCAGTCAGTGCAGATAACGCCATCAAATTTATACTGATTCCTTAGCAGACCTGTTATTATTTCTTTGTTAAAGGCAAAGCCGACATTTTCACCTGTCTGATCCATTGGTACTCCGTAATAAGGCATAATTTCAGCTGTTCCGGCTTTAAATGCTGCTTCAAAAGGGATCAGATGATATTTAAAATTATTCCCGGGATAGATTTGTCCCTTTGCAATTGGGAAGTGAGGATCAATTCCCTCTTTTTGTGGTCCTCCTCCTGAGAAATGCTTGGTCATGCAGGCAACACTTGTTGAACCCAGGCTGTCACCCTGAAAGCCCTTGATATAAGCATAAGTTAATTTCGCTGAAAGTGTAGCATCTTCTCCGAAAGTGCCGTTTATCCTGCCCCATCGTGGTTCGGTTGCAAGGTCTGCCATAGGGTGAAGTGCAATGCGGATACCAACAGCTGTGTATTCCTGCCTGGCTATATCGGCAAATCTGGAAGTTACGAGTGTGTCACCAATGGCAGCAAGTCCGAGAGGTTCCGGAAAAAGTGAAAAGTCGCCAATGAAAGCCGAAGTAAGAGGATTTGTACTGAAATGATTCCGCGGATCGGATGCAACAGATACCGGAATTCCCAGACGGCCTTTCTCAGCAAGTTTTTGTAACCGGTTGTACCACTCTGCTGTTTGTCTTTTCCCTCCGGTGGTGAAAATATTAAAGTGATTTAATTCGAGTCCAAAAAGCATGTGAGATGTGCCTTGAGCCGCCAGGGACATTATATCACCCAGATCAGGTTTTTCAGAAACCGAGCCGTCTTTTCTCATCCCAATCGGTGGAATAAACATTTCTCCGGCCTTTTCTTCAATGTTCATATGCGAAAGAAGGTCATCCACTCTGGATTCACGCGGTTGCCGGCTGTCTTCATATACATCAAGTTTGCCATTTTTGTTAAGGTCCCTGAAAGTAAACCCGTCTATAGTCAAAGTTTTTACTTCCGGACCGGCAAGGGCCAGACTCTTTTTAGCTTCACTTCCCCGTGAAACGGAAACCCACAATATTGTAGTGCCAACAATGAGTATTATCAATCCAAGGATAGCGCCCACTGTATAAAAGAAAATTTTTAACAACTTTTTCATAAAAATGTTTTTTAGTTTGTAATTAGTTCAGTAATGAATTGATTAATAATTATTTAGCAGATTTCAGATATAAAACAGCGCCCGCGGTTCCCAACTTCTCAAAAAATCTGCCAAGTCCCCTTGATAATGAAGATTTATCAAGCAGGGTAATGCGGTTATCAATCTGATTAAGCAGGGTATTTAATGCAGTTGTACTTCTTTCATATCCACCCGGCTTATCGCGGAGCAGCCAGAGACGCTGATTTTCGGCAAGGTATCTATGACCCAGATCGCTGAGGTTTTTCAATTGCGATTTTTCCTCACCGGGACTAAGATTACGGCGGTTATGTATGTAGCTTTTAAGGCCGGAGCCCAGCCTGATAAGTTGTATGGCATTAAGGTATTCATCCTTTATGAGCGTACTGTCAGCAGTTTGAATTGCGGCGCCTTTCAGTAATGCTTCCTTTGAATTCATAAAATCATTTAGTCCCTGATAATCAAACTGATGCCTGTTACCATAATTTTCTTTGAATGCATCCGTCATTTCAGGGGCAATATCCTTCATCAGATCACTCAGCCCGGAAATCATCTTCTCAAGAATTGCATTCACCATAATCTCATCCCGCAGACCAAACTGAAGCGCCATCATTGAAGTAGTCATATTGAACATGGGAAATTCCTCAAACCGGTTATAACGGCCCAGATCGAGAACAAGATCACCCATAATTGAGCTTTCATCCCTGAAAACATAAGAGTTCAAAAATCTGCTTAAGGGTAACTCTTTAGCACTTTTGCTGTTCCAGCTAAGGGCTCCTCCGGTAGTATATCCGGCATAGCTTACCGGCAGGTATTGCCAGTGGCCCATATCGCCCCAATCTGTGAGAAGCATTCCTTTGGCGCCATATTTAACCCCATTGGTTGTTGCCGATTCTATGGTGGCAAGCATATTATCTGTTCTGCCTGTTATGGTTGTCCAGCTGTTGGTCCCGGGACAGACCATATAGCTCAAACCTGCAGACTGCAGCATTTTGCTATGCCTTTCATAAGGATAGCTGGATTCGTATCCCCAGTCGAGAAGGGTAATATCTTTTGGGACGAGAGGAATTAAATCAGGATGTTTAAATACAATATCTGCCCACATCAGCATCTTTTTATTTTTGCTTACGGCAATTTTCCGGATCTTCTTTGCGTAATCGAGATACACCTCTCCTTCACCCTTTTCCGCGACAAGCTCCGTGCTTTTTCCCTTACCAAGTTCAAAAGGCTCATCAAGGTTAACATTATAATAGTCTGAAGTGAAGTTTGGCAAAAGGTCGTCCGTCATTTTTGATACAAGTTCAATACTGCGCGGATCGCTCGGATCAAGGGTTCCCTTCATGCTTACCAACCCCATAATTTTATATCCTTTCGGGCATTCAGCAAGGTCTTTGAACTGATCGGTTGCAAGCCATGACATCATGTGCCCGAATAAATTCTGATTGGGTACGAAATCAATAAAATGAGACGTACAGAAAACATTCAGTTCCTTGATTTCTTCTCCGGTGACCGGTGTTTCTTTTCGCTCCCAAAGGTTTTTAAATGAAGGGTATGCAAATGAGAATCCTTCAATGTACAGCTCAAAATGGTTAAACTTCAGATCAGCCAGAAGCTGGATAATTCCCATCAGGGTTTCCTTTGTTGGAACTTTATCGCGGCTGATATCGAGCATTAACCCGCGTACTTCGAGATCAGGGAAATCTTTTATTAAAACGCATGGAATAGTTCCTGAATAGTTCTGTTTCAGAACTTTCAGTGAGACTATCGCGTAATATAGACCCTGCTTATTGCTGTACTCAACAGTCAATTTTCCCGGCCTGATATCCAGGGTATATCCCTGAACGGGCAATTCTGCTTTATAGCGGAAAACAATGTTTCCGCCACTCTCTGAATAGATAGTTTTGATATCAGGTATAGTTTTAAGATACTCATCAACATCTCTTTTCAGTGAATCGGTTACAGAATAAACCAGGGCTGAAGGTAAGACATAATTTCCTCCTGTGAATTGTACTTTCTGAGGAACAGGAATCAGGTTAAGAACAGGTTTTTCTGAAATCCTTACAACCGAATCCTGCCTGGTAATAACATCCTTTGATCTGGCTTCCAATGCTTTTTCCTGTTTAGCCTGTTTTTTCCCGAGAACAGAATAATAGCCATTCAGGAAAACGATTAAAAAAATCAGTAAACCAAGAATAGATAGAAAGAACCAGAGGATCATTTTAAATAACTTTTTCATAGGAATCATTTATGAATGAACGGTCGGTCAAAGATAAAATGTGTTTTCATAAATTCCAATTTTTTGTCAAAATAACTTAATACAATGGGTATAAATATTTTTTGAGTATCGGCAATCACGCATATTATGTCACTAAATAAATTGATATTCAAGTTATTTAGCCTGAATTATTCACATATATACTTAAAGTGCTCTTTTTCTTTGTGTTACTTTGTGATGTACTTTGTGTACCTTCGTGGTAAAAAAATATTAAACACTAAGTCGCACAAAGGATTACACAAAGGCTCACAAAGTTTATGAATAAGACAAATTAGTATCATTTATTCATGATAACCGATAGTCATTTAGTATTCTCCGGTTCATTAAAACCCCTGGAAACAAATATTTGAAGAATCAAGATCAATTATTCTGGAAAGATTATTTATCTTTATCAGTTGTACATAAACCAATTTTACAATGGCAAGTCTCAAGCTTTTACTGGGAATGATCCCTTCTACTTCTAAAATTGAGCAGGCTGAAAAAGCGTTAATTACTGAATTTGAGAAGCTTAATACTTTTTCGGAATCTGAACAATTGGCAAGATATAATGAGCTGAACAAATTAGTAAAATCTTCCGATTTCATACAGAAAAGAAAAGATATCGAATCGCTTCGATATAAAGATTCAGATGAATGTTATAAAGAAAAAGAACTTATATCGCTCCAAAAAGCAAAGGACATTGTTCTTTATTTTAAAACCGGCGCCGGGAATGATCTGAAAAGATTTAAAGATCTGGATGGCTCCAAAAAAATCAGTGAATTTGAAGCCCTTGAAAAATTTATCTTGTCTTCCGAATTCAGGGAGAAGAAAAAAATGAAACCTATCACCTTCAGGGACACCGATGAATATCAGAAGTTTGTTGAATATAAAGCGCTTAAAGGCGATAGCGAAATCAGGTCGTTACGGAAATTCTGGAAGAAGAAAAAAGTAACTCCAAAAACTAAAACAATATTAAGATACGAAGAGCTTCGTGCCACGATAAAATCTTCCGAATTCCTTGCAAAAAAGAAGATGAAGCCAATAACCTTCAAAGACAGCGAAGAATTTACAAAACTTCTTGAATACAAAAGAATCAAAGGAAGTCCTGAAATAAAAGCGTTTTATAAGTTCAAATACTCGAAAGAGTGTGCAAATTATCTCAATACCAATGGTTCAAAACGGATATCGAGACTTAATGAACTTAAAAAGTATATTGCCTCAGGAAAGTTCAAAGAAAAGAAAGCCTATCTTCTTGACAAAAAGAGATTCGTGAAGTCCGAAATGTTCAAAGAGCTCAGGGAGTATGATAAATTGAAAAAGAACGATGACATTATCTGGTATTTCAAAGTTAAGGATTCAAATAAATATGATGTCCTGAAGCACAGAGAGTTGACATTCAGCGATGAGTTTGAGAGAGAAAAACTGGATACGAAAAAATGGCTCACAAACTATTACTGGGGCGAGAAGTTACTGAAAGACAGATACTCTGTTGAATCAGATCTTCAGGCTTATACAGAAAAAGAAAACTTTGAACTTCGCAACAGCATCCTTAAAATCAATACCAAACCCAGGAAAGTCACAGGTAAAGTATGGTCTGTAGCAAATGGTTTTTCGACCAAAGAGTTCAATTATACATCCGGTATTATTAATTCCGGCAACAGTTTCAGGCAGAAATACGGTGTTTTCACGGCAAAAATCAAGCTGGGCGATCCCACTTCAAAAAGCTCTTTCTGGATGCTGGCTGAAAAAATCACTCCTCACATCGATATATGCCGCACATCAAAGGGGAAAGTATGGCTCGACTATTTTTCAGCAAAAGGCAATAATGTAAAAGCTTCACTCGGATCGCGCTATTCAAATGACTTCTATATATATACTCTTGAGTGGACCTCCAATAAACTTGTCTGGAAAATAAATAATACAGAGGTTTTCAGACAGACAACAGATGTTCCGAAGGAACCCATGTATGTGAATCTGTCAGGTGGACTTGATAAGCCAATAAAAGGAACAACATCCATGGAAATTGACTGGGTAAGGGTTTACAGGGCAAAATAGCAGGTGGCACTTTAAAAACGCCGGATGTGACAGGTCGCACGAACGAAGTGATTTAATTTTGCTGACCGGTTATTGCTTTAAGGCTGCTTTGGTAAAGATATAGTCAGGAATATTCTGATCAAATTTTACACTTGTCATTTTGAATTCCGTTCCGCTTCCCTCTTTTAGTACATCTTTATAAACTATACTCATCGGGAACCAGCGCCCCTGCACCTGTTTTACATCCGACAGGATTGTACGTTTAAGCAGCTGTCCGCTTTTTGCATACATTTCCTGTTTAAGCGGTACAAAATGTTCTGTGTCAATCCAAATCTTCTGGGAATGATAAGCCGCATCATCAACTTTGGCAATTAATTCGAGAACATAAGTATGTCTGCCGTCAATAGTCTCATTACCTGTGACTTTGGCAGTATAGATCTCGGTAAGTTTCCGGTCGTCCATCATATCTTCGTACGAAAGGTCGGAACCCATAACAGATTGACGTAACATGTGGCCCGATATCTGAATAATCCGGTCGGTAGAAGGCGAATAAATCCATAACTGATTTTCCAGCTTCAGCATTTTTGTTCCTTTCTCGCGTGCTGGGGACAAGTATTCGGTAAATGATTGTTTATTGCCGGCTGAATATGAGACAGATGTTATGGTGCGGCTGGTACGGCGCCCGTGAATGATCATCTCCGATTCAAAAATCCTGTTTTTTGATGACATGTTCTTATCAACCTTTTCAAGTATTACATTTGCATCAGGGTCTTTAAAACTTATTAAGAAGATGGCTGTTACAACAAGCATTAATATCTTTTTCACTTTTTTGAAAATTATGTTATAAATCATTTTATCAGAGAATTGACTTAATTTATTTAAATTTCTATAAGTATCGGCAATCATGAATAAGAAATTTCAAATCGCTTGAAAATCAATTTATTTACCCCAGCCCCAAGGGGAGTAAATTGATTTTCTTCGCTCCCCATGGGGTCGGGGTAAACGAAGAAAATCAATGGGTCTTTATTCATGATTGTCGATATTCATTTAAATTTAAACTTCCAGTTCATGAAACAATTGTGATGTTTTTCTTTTGTAAATAGCAAAACCTGCCAGTGCGCTTCCAAGTACTGTAGCGATCACTCCGGGGAAAAAACCGATATAGAACAAAGCCGGTGTTACTTCGGCTTTATATACTGAAGGAAGCATCATGCCAATATTACTGGTAATGGCTGAGATATCGAGGCCATAGGTTTGCATATAATAAGCTGCACCCAATCCTAAACCTGTCCCAATTAAAGAACCGATGATTCCAATCAGGATTGCTTCATAAATGGTTGTTTTATAAATATGTTTTTTTTCTTCACCCAGGGCAAGGCGGACCCCAAATTCACTATACCTTCGCAGACCACCAAGCAGGCCGGTGTTCCACAATACGATAGACATAGCAATTACAAATATTAAAACCATAATAGAGCCGGCACTTTCGGCCAGCTTCACATAATCTCCCAGCCCTTCCTGCTGCATAAGCCTGAACATCTGAGGTGAAAACTCATCACCTTCAATACTGTATTTTGTATCGAATGAAGCCTGCACCTGCTGTGCTTTCAGATCATCATAGACGCCGTCATTAAAATATCCAAGTATTTCACTTGCAGCATCATTCATGTCAAGAGCAAGTTGTGCATCACGTATATCCATGAAAATTGCGCCACGGTCGAGAATTGTATTTCCAAACCGGAGCGTGCCACTTACCGCGAATGTTTTAAACATCATGCTTCCATTCATGGTTGAGCCAAACAGGGTTATTTTGCCACCTATGGGCACTCCGAATCTTTCAGCAAAATCATCGCTTATCAGAGCTTCCCCCTGTTTGACAGGCAATGAGCCCTTCACGATGGATTTTTTTATGTTCATACGTTCCACTTCATGAGTACCCGGTGAGAGCAGGTCAATCGCTGTTCCGATAGCCTGTCCCTGTCCCCTTGTTTCCCCCAGTGAGTCAGGTACATCTAACAACCCTCCGGTATGTATGCGTTCAACCCATTCCATGTCAGGATAATCGCTCTGCAACCTGCTTAATAATTTTTTTACATCCATCAATGCCAGGTCATTAGGTACCTGATCTTTATTTTCGGCATAGGCCCTGGTGAGTATTTTAACATGGCCGGTAGTAAATTTCGCGTTAATTTCGGTTATCTCGTTAAAAATGCCTTTTAAAAAACTACTCATGAATACCGTCAGGAACACGCCTGTAGCAACAACAATTACCGGCAATAAACTTCGGCTTTTGTCTCTCAGGATTCCTTTAATTAAAAATTTTATCATTGTAATTTTCCTTTCAATGCATCTGTTGGTTTCATTTTCGAAATTCTCCGGGCTGGCAGGTAACTTACAATTGTCGCGGATATTACTACCAGGATTATTGTTATAATGATCAGTCTGACACTGTAGTACGGATATATTTTTGCTGCAATGGCAAGGTCGGTCATTTGAGCTGCGGCCATTGAGATGCCAACTTTATCGAGTAATAAAAACAGAGGGGTTCCATAAAGCGCTCCAAGAAGGGTGGCTAATATGCTGTGAGCTCCGCCTTCGACAGTAAAAATCCCCACTACCTGCGATCGGGTCATTCCCAATGCAATATAGGTGCCGATCTCCTTCTGACGGCGGAATATGGACAATACCTGCGTATCGAAAATTGCGATCAGGGCAATAAGCAGTAAAAGACCTTCCATTATTGATCCACCGGCTTTTTTTGTCCGGATAATTTTATCAATATCTGACAGAAGAAAACCTGTGCTTTTGAACTCCCAGTTTTTGAGGCCCTTGTTATCGAATCCATTACCTGCCACGAGCATAGTTACCTCATTTTCCATTCCCATCATTTTCTGCAGTACATCAAGCCGGAGGTATATTTGTCCTTTGTCAACTACCGGTACATCGCATTTGAAAATTGAAGCGATCTGAATTTCGCGTGCATCAAAAGTTCCGTTCTTATCGCGCCATCTGATCAGCAAATTGTCACCAACGCCAAGTTTGGTTGATTCAGCCATTCTTTTTCCAATGATAGCGTAATCAACATCATCGGAAGGGGTCAATAAGGCAGTCGGGAGTTTAAGAACCGTCTGATCAGGATCGACACCCCTGAGAATAACTCCGAGCATCCGCCCCCTGGGAAAAGCCGTGGCCTGAGCGATAAGAACCGGTGCAAGGTTTTTCTTTTTCACCCCGGCCTGAATTTCTTCCGACATGGGTGCATGTGCATCTTTTATTGTATAAGCATCGTACCGGTCATACTCCGGATGCCAGAATTGTCCTTTTCCTGTTTCCCACTCCACCGTATCACGACGACTTTGCCTGTTCCATCCGTCTATCATACCGTTGTAAAAAAGGATAATGACAAAGGCGAATGAAAGGACCGAGACATTGAGCCAGGTTCGTAAACCGGCGCCCATAAGGTTTTTAAATGCTAATTTTATTGCTAACATGATCTTGGTTTTTTGAATCAGTTATTAGATGATCCTTAATCACTTTACCATCTTCCAGTGATATAATACGGTTAAGATACTGCATCACCTTTTCATCGTGGGTGGCAAAAATAAAAGTAGTCTTAAGCTCCCGGTTGAGGGTTTTCATTGTCTGAAGTATATGATGGGAGTTTTTAGAGTCGAGGTTGGCAGTTGGCTCGTCAGCAAGTACAATCTCCGGCCTTTTTACCATCGACCGGGCAATGGCAACACGCTGACATTCACCGCCCGACAGCATTGATGGTCTTGACTTTACCTTATCGGTCAGTCCAACCCATTCGAGAGCATCCATTACTGCTTTTTCCCTTTCTGAACCGGAAAGATTTTGTAATAACAGGGCAAATTCAACATTTTCATAAACAGTGTAAACAGGTAAGAGGTTATAGGTCTGAAAGATGAAACCGATATGACGGTTCCTGAGTTTTGCAGATTGTTTATGGCTGAGCGAAGAGACTGAATTGCCAAGCACATCGACATCTCCTTCTGAGGGAGAATCGAGGGAGCCGATAATATTGAGCAAAGTAGTTTTTCCTGATCCGCTTGGCCCTACAAGACCGGCAAACTCACCTGTGCCAAAACTTAAACTGATGCCGTTAAGCGCTGTAAATTCGCTCTTTCCGACAGGGAAGCGCTTGACAAGTTTTTCAATTTTAATGATTGAAGGATTTTCCATTATATTTTGTTTTAATGATTCAATACAAGCATTACCTGAATTCCTTTCCCGGCGAAAAGATTTTGTCCGCTACCCTGCGTAGGGATATTGTATTCCTCTGGGTTCCAGTATCCCATAAGATAAAATGTTAAGTTATTGAACTGTTTTTGCCAGTTTATAAAGTTATAACTATTCTTGTTTTTCCAGTCATAATAGACTATCGTGCTGATGTTATCAAAAAGACCAACCGGATAAGAAAAGGAGAGGAGAGAAAATGATGTCGTGTTCTGAAAATTGAAAGGTTTTTCATCATTGGCTGCAAGTAATTGTTCGAAAACTACATACAGGCCATTGCCAATACCAAAAGTGTAGTCTGTTCCGGCATTCAGAATTTCCTGGTTAGTGAACATTCCAAGTTTTTTATTCTTTTTTACCCAGGAACCTTCGAGCCATAGTCCAACGATAAGGTCGAGTTTAATATCAAAACCGACCCTGTTTTCAGGGACCTCACTGTATGACGGAATTATTCCTTCGAGCTTTCGCGTATCGGCAATCCGGAAATTATACGAAACACCCATCTCTCCTGCAGGTACAGGTAACTGAATACGTCCGCCCACTTCAGGAATGTGTTTGTTGGTGCCGGCCAGGTCCCATCCCCTTGGATTGTTGTTTCCATAAAGTCCCCATAACCATATATTTGCATTATTGAGAAAGTAATACCTGCCCAAAACACCCCAAACCCCGTCAGTAAGTTTTAAAGGGTCGCGAGGGTCAACCTGGTCGAACCACATGAGTGGACGCAAGAGTGAGGCCGATCCGAAATTTATTTTTTGCAGCCCTGCACGAATCTCAAATTGCCGCGATGAATACCTGGCCCAAAGCCTGTAGGGTTTTAATTGGCCGGTTGCTTTGAGAGAGTCGAAAAGGTTAAATCCTGCACTTCCGTTTATGTTTAATGAAGCCTCAAAATCTATTTTATGATCATTTTTTAACGGCAAGTCATAGTTAAGTTGAGGAATATATCTGCCGCCCATGTGAACAGGCAGGTTGTTGTCGCCATTGTAAAGCATCCATGTAGAGAGTTGTCCTTTAAATCCGAGGCTATCCTGAGCCAGGCAGTTGACCGGCATGATCAGGTAAAGACAAAAAGACAGTATATACTGATAAATTACTTCATACCTGGTTATTATTAAAATGCCCATTAGCCTGGCTTGATAACTTTGATATTCTTCTCCCCCGAAATTGAATTTATTGCTTTCTTGATCTCCTGGATATGCTCATATTCCAGATTGTCATAGTTTAGTTCACGATAGCTATTATCTGTTAAGCGGAATTTTATTTTTATTACCGAAAACTCCACCTGTTCTATCTCTTTCCAAAATAAAACCCATTCCTTCGAAAAAACATTCTTCCTGATGCAAATCCTGGCCATATCTATTTTAATGTATGCCTCTCCAAACCATCTGCTTATTGAGAGGCCTGATCCATCGATCAGAAAAACTACTCCGGCAATTCCAACGAAAGCTGTATAAACAATATCTAAGATAGTTACTGTCGTCCGGTTGGTAACAGGTTCCTGCGACACAATTCTCATAATCCACCAGGCAACTCCTATCAAAATGTAAAAGGCGCCGAGTATCCGCCTGAATAAACTCTTTGCCGGCGAACGTAAAATATTAATGTTTAACTCTTTCATAATTTAGTATATAAAGTAAAGATAAAGTACAATTATCTGTCTGACAAGTATTGCTTGTACCAGAACAACGAAACATCGGCATAAGAATAATTTTCTGTCTTGAAAAGTCTGGTATTAAAGAATTTCTTGTCAATCATGCTATTTATTTGGTCGATGCTTTTTTCAATACCATAATTATAGGCTGTGGCAAGAAATATTAATTGTGTAATTTCATTTTTCCGGTTCGTTTTATATTTTTCTTCACAGATCTTTAAAAATGCAATCAGGTAATTGAATTGAATTTTTGGATCTTCAAGGTCTGTAACAATCGATTTTCTGAAATTTTTAATATCGTCATATTCTAATCGGTCCTTAAATTTAATTTCTGATTTGGGGCTCATTACATCAGGAGCCTGTTCGCGGATCATCTCAGCAAAGGAGGGTTTCATCTGGAATTGTCCTATTGAAAAGTTGGCATATTCATCGCCCAGGTTAATATATAGAGCCTTGAGCAAAGTGATTTCTATTTTATCGCGTAACGCTGAATACCGTACCAGTTCAGGGAAGATAACTGCAACAGCCAATGGATAAGAGATATGATTTACGTTGAGAACCGGTTCCATCCAGTTTCTGTTTTCCTTTTCAAAGGCAAGGGCCTTTTTCCAGTCATCACCAAAAACAACCTCGTAGTTTATTGTCTGCGACGGGGCGGTATTAATTTGCCCTGAAAAAAGCAGAAAAAGAAAAAATATGGTAATAAAATAGCTTTTTGTCACGATCTCCTTTTTACCCCCAAACCCCCTAAAGGGGGCTTTAAATCGGATTGGTTTTAGCCCCCCTTCAGGGGGGGGGGGGGTAAAACATCTCTTTTGGGAAGGAGGTAATTATACAAGATATATAATTGGTATAGAGTTACATACACGTAAGTAACTAGAACTCAACCTTGCACTGCATTATAGCATTCTTTTTTGGAGAATAGTACATATAAGCAAGATAAATTTTCCCATTCACGCTTATCAGGTGCGGATTAAAAAGCTCCGACATTGTCGTATTGTCGCTGAAAGTAAGATTTCCATATCCACCAACAGCATATTTTGTATTTGAGGTGTTAACAAATAAAATTTCAGAACCGGCAAGCTCGGGCTTTATATTCATTATTGTTTTGCCTTGAAGATCAAGTATTTTATCATAGTCAACAACAAGTATATCGTCATATTTAATATTCCCGGTTGCTCCAAGTGATTTCATTGGATCGAGGGTCGCATTGGGAATATTGGTTACAAGTTTAGGCGTAATGCTTTCCGAGCCTCCTCCCTGTAACATTTTTTGCTGCATCTCCTGGGTGTACTTCATGGCAAGATCCATCTTTTCCTGTTGGGTTTTTGCATTTTTAATCGCTTCATCCATATTCTTCCCCTGATCTTCAGTTACAACAATATTCTCAGTTACCAAAGCAGCAAATTTATTTTTCGATTTAGAAACTGTGAATTTATCGATCTTGGCATAAGGGCCATAGTTTTTTCCTGCAAATGTTATCAGGAATTTCTCGCCGGAACGGCTTATATAAGGTTTATTTTTTGAAAGAAAATTTTCAATGTTTTTATCGTTATCATCCGGTGGCTCAAATTCAGCAACCTTTGGGTCATCGGAGTTGTATGGGCCCTGTGTTACCCCGTCTTTTACAATATAATATTGATTCGTTACGCGCGTCTTTAAAAGAATTCGTCCATCATCTAACATACTAATAGATAATTCTTTATAGTCAAGTTGCAATTTACCGCCAAGGGTCAGGATAACAATAGCCTGGTCGCATGCACATGCCGGCTCCGGTTGGGTAGAGTTCTCCACGGGTTTGCCGGGAACCTCGTCAGACAACGAATTCTTGACCTTTTTTAATAGTCCTCCTACCTGGGCATTACATGTATTTCCAAAGGCAAAACATATAACCAGAGAAAAAAATATAAACTTTTTCATATAAACGGTTTTAATTCTTTTCAAAGATAATTATAACTTATAATCAAAGATCATCATTTCTTTTTAAGATTAAATGAACTTTTAAGTCAAAAAATAATTGATTTTCAAACAGGCGCTGCCTTATTTGTAAGGATAAAATAAGGGATGATTTCTTTATATAATAGTTCGGTGCATTTTTATTTCACGCAAAGTCGCGAAGACGCAAAGTCCTGATAGCTATCGGGATAAAGATCAGTAAATTGAATAGAAAATAAGTAATTTTGTATTATATTGATATTCTGCATGTTACAAAACATAAACGAACGGTTGATAATACATAAGGATAAACTATCAATTAAAACTTATGGACATTCCTCCGCCACCGATGTTACCAAACCGTGGATTGACAACATTGTTATAGATCGACCCGAAAGTGAAGGTTAGTCCGAAGCTTGTGAAATACTGGAATTGTGTGGCGAGTTCTTTTCTTCGCAGAAGAACCTCTTGAGTAGTTGCTCCTCCTTTTACCAGGCCAAGCTGATCGTGTATAAGGGAAGCGCTTCCTCCGAAATTGACTGACAATCCTTTAGCGATCCTCAGATCAATATAACCATAAATTGAAAGATTGTTTTTTGACCAGTCCTGAAGATAATTGCTATACTGCATGTTGATATTAATTGATCCCCACTTCTGTACAACCTCATAAGCAGCGGACAATGAATGTTGAAAATGACTCTCTTTTGTTAAATCGTAAATTGTAGTATCGGTGTAATTTGCATAATTAAAGCCTACTGAGTAAAGTAACCTTAACTGTCTCCTGGTAGATTCTGAATATGGGAACAGGTCATATTCTATTCCGGGCATCACGTGTAACGACATATCGAGATTACTATAATTTGATGATCCTAAATAGAATGATCCTCCATAGGACCAATGATTCGAGATGCTCTTCACAATCAGCGAACTGAAAGATTTTGAATTATTGGCACTTGTGATTATATCGCCATCAATATCGAATTTATCAACACTATAATTATAACTGGCTGCCAGGTTGATTTTCCATTTCTCTGTAATCCTGCCTGCAGAAACACTTCCATTCAGGTAGCTTGATTTGTATGATTTTTCACCATTGAGATACCCGTAAACTGAGGCTTTGTACACCCAACTATTCCATTTGTCGGATGAAACAGTTTCAGACAATGGTTCACTGAAACTGATATTCATATATTTAGAAAGAGGTGTTTTAGCCACATAACGCATAATACCCATTTTAAGTGTTTTAACCTCTTTTATTCTTATTTCATCCTCAGTTTCATCGGGAGAGGTAACGAATGAGATGGTGTCGCGCATCCCGACATTCTCGTTTTGACCAACGAGAAAATAGGTAAATTCAGCGCCCCCGGAACCTGTTGTCTGAGAGGTTGATATAATATAAACCCCGGCATCTTTTATATCTCTTACATAGTTCACATAAGGAATTTCTTTGCGGATATAATCGCTGGCTTCCATGAAAACATTAAGGGCATCTTTTCGCAATGTATCAGTTTTTAAGGTTGTTCCCTGAGAAAAGGCGTTAATAAAAGACAGTATCAGAAAAAGAAAAATCAATATTTTTTTCATCATAATATAATTTTGATTTCAATGGTATGATGGAACCGCACATGATTGTAAAATGTATTTATTTATGTTTGTGATTGTGGTCAATCATGTGGGTTTCATAGTTGGTCAGGTGATTAAAAAACTAAAACAGTAACGCAGGTAAACAAAGGATTATTGTTTCACAACTAAGAAATTAGGTTTAGCAAATAAATAGCGTTCTGATAAAAAAAATCCGGTACCTCAAAATGGATACCGGATGTCATCGAAGATTTCAGGAATGAAAAATCGAATCTTATTTTTGTTTTGAAAAAGGCTTACTCAACGGTTTGATTCCTTCTTCAGTTAATATCCATAATTTGCTTCCAGATTCCCATCTGGTCGAATCAGAATAACTTTCATCTTCAAAACCGGGCCGGGCATGCAGAAGTTTCTCTGAAGCTGAGTCAAATTTCAGAACGGTACCTGCCGGGATGTATAGGTTGATTCCAACATTATCAGCTGACCATTTACGTCCCGATGGTATGGTGAAATATTCATCAAGTACGAGCGTATCGCCATTAACCCTGTAATTGTACAGCAACTCTTCAGTTCTTTTTTGTGCATCGGGCTTTGTACGTCCCGATGAGCGCTTTCTGACTTCAACTCTTGTAACGTCCTTCTCAGACCCGCTTACGCTTAAATGTGGACGTATATAAAGTTCTTTCTTCTCCTCATTTAAAAAAACAGTGTATGCTTCTCTTTTAAAAGAAATCTCTTTCTCAAATTTAAGGTCGGAAACTTTTTTGTCAGCCTTAATGTAAAGTGTATCAGGAGAATGAGTAAAGATATTCTGAGATGATGATTTGCCTGTTTCAGCAAAACTGATCCCTTCATTGAAGAGTATTATAGATAGCGCCGCTATGGTTAATAACCATAAGACAAAGCCAACAAGGCTGAATACACCATCATTTGCTCTGAACCAGAAGATCATCTTTACACCCCAGTAGATCAGGGCAATCATGGGCAGAACAATGGCAATTAAAGTCAATGCTATTATCCAGGGAGCAGCAGAAGGAGTCACAATATAATTCAGAAAATCGGGGAAGTAAATCATATTCATATTAAAAGCATCAGTAGAGAAAGTCCCGGGGTATTTGAATACGAAAACCATTACAAAGCTAAGGATTGTAAGGAATCCCGTCAACACAAGTACAACACCTATAATTATCAGGAAGATACGCAATATTATATAGCACACTCTTCCTATTGCCCTGAAAACTTCGTTTAAAGCATTTCCTATTCTGGATGAGTTGTTATATCCCGAATTGTAGAGGGGAGCGCTCGATGCATAGGTGTTGTCAGTCTGTCTGTTCTGTGATCCGGTTGAATGATATGAGCCACCAAACATTTCTCTTTTCTGTGTATCTGTTCTGGCTGAGGGAAGTGCAATCCAGAGAGCTATATAAACAAAAAATCCCACTCCGAAGAACACTGTAAAAAGAACAAACAGTATCCTGAACAGAACGGGATCAGTATTGAGATAGGCTCCGATGCCCCCGCATAGGCCACTGATAATTGTATCGTTGGGATTACGATACATCCTTTTTCTTTGGGCTGAATAAACCGGAGCTTCTGCTTCGGTTTCATAATGATCAAAATCTTCAGGTTTTCCGATAATTGAAATCATTGCCTCAATATTTTCTTTCGTGATAACTCCTGCCAAACCTTTTTGGGACTGAAATATTTCAGCTACACGAGATTCGATATCATCTATTGTTTCATGTCCGCCCTGAACATTTCTGAAGCGGTTGTTAATAGCCTGCAGGTAGTCGCGCAGAATTCTGAAAGCCTCTTCGTCAATCTGAAACAGGGTGCCGGCGATATTTATATTTATTGTCTTGTCCATCATTTTAAGTTTTAAAATGGTTTTTAATTGGTTACCTGGTTCTGATCAGATTGACTGATGCCACGAGCTCCTGCCACGATTTATCGAGGTCGGTCAGGTAGGTGCGACCTTCCCCGGTAAGCTCATAATATTTGCGTGGCGGACCCTGTTGCGATTCTTCCCAGCGGTAACTGAGCAATCCGGCATTTTTCTGTCGGGTCAGTAACGGGTAAAGGGTGCCTTCAACCACAATTACCTCAGCCTCTTTAAGTTCCTTTATTATGTCGCTTGCATAACAGGAATTTCTGGATAATACCGATAAAATACAGTATTCCAGTATCCCTTTGCGCATTTGTGCTTTATTATTTTCTAAATCCATGATATGTAATTTTTAAAATTTACACTTCAAATTGTTAAAATTCCGTGTCCTTACAGTTTCATATTCTTTCTCACTGTATCAAATTCTTTCTTTACTGACTCCTTAATGTTGTGGATATTAACAGGATGGCCTTTCATCTCAATTTTCTGAGCTGTAGTTTTCGCTTCAGGTAAAACTATGTATAGAATAAGATATACCAGAGCTCCAATTCCTCCGGCAAGGATAAGGGCAATAAAAAGAACCCTTACAATTACCGGATCAATATCCCAGTATGCACCCATACCTGAGCAGACACCTCCAATAATCCTATGGTCGGTATCGCGGTACATACGGTGGTAGCCGGGCGATGAAAACTTATCGTGGGCCGATGGGCTATCATTCTCAGAAATATCTTCAGGAGTTCCTAAAACGGATATAGACTGACTGACATCCTCCATGTTTATTACCTGCTTATAGCCGGTAATTCTGATGCGGAAAAGTTCCGCCATGCGGGTTTCGATATCTGAAAGAATCTCCGATGAACTCTCTTCGCCTGCAAAATGAAGTTCAAGATTCCTCAGATACATTTTTAGTTCGGCGTATGCATCTTCGTCGATGTTGAAAGAATATCCGCCGAGATTAATGCTTACTGTGATTTTCATAGTTCTGTTTTTTATTTACTACTGTTTAATACATATAACATGACAATACAAAGATATATATAAATAATTATACTATGCAATACATAGTACTAAAAAATTCAATTATTTTTAAATTATTTTTTAATCAGCATATATTCAGTTACATAACAAATATAAGAATTATGATTAAGGTGTTTTAGTTTTATTATCATTGACTTTCACCTTAACCCGCGGAATTCTCTCTCTTTTCACCTCATCCCCCTGCCCCCTTCTCCCGGGGGAGAAGGGGGTAAGAAGAACATTATTAACATGTTAGCCCCTCTCTTTAAGGAGAGGGGAAGGGGAGAGGTAAATATTAGGGAATGAGTTTAAGGGGTGTTAGTTAAATCGATGAACAAGTAGTAAATTGGAATATGGGGACTAATCAGTGCCTAAAGTGAACTAAAGTGAACTAAAGTGCCTAAAGTGAACAAAAGTGCTTAGAGTAAAATTTTGTCATTTGAAATTAATGATTTAATATTGATCTTATAACTTTAGTCACTCCAAACTTTAGTCACTCCAAACTTTAGTCACTCCAAACTTTAGCTCACTTTAAGTACTTGTTAGTTAAAAACCTTAAATAAATAGTCAAGTTTTAAGAAAATTCTGTAAGTAGGTGAGCAATCCTTATATTTATCAAAATATTATTTGATGATGAAGAAGAAATACAAATGGGGAATTCTTGCCCCGGGGAAAATGGCGGCGAAGTTTACAAAAGGACTTAAATTACTCGATAATGTTGAATTATATGCCGTCGGATCGCGCGATCTTGAGCGTTCAAAACAGTTTGCCGATGAATTTGGGTATAAGAAATACTATGGCAGTTATGAAGAACTGGCGGCAGATGATGAAGTAGATGTAATATATATTGCATCGCCTCATTCCTTTCATTTTGAGCATACAATGCTATGTCTAAAGAACAGGAAAGCTGTTTTATGCGAAAAGGCATTTGCTTTAAACAGCAGGGAAGCAGAAGAGATGATCAGTGAGGCTACAAAACAGAAAGTATTTCTGATGGATGCTCTCTGGCCATTCTTTCAGCCGATTTATATGAAAACTAAAGAGATATTGCAAGGTGGTGAGCCCGGGAAGATAATACATCTTGATGCAAGGTTTTCATTCCAGGCGCCTTTCGTTGCTGATGATCGAAAATTCAACCTTTCACTCGGCGGGGGCTCTCTTCTCGATATCGGGATATATCCGGTAATAGATGCCCTCTACTTTATAGGAGTTCCTGATGAAGTAATTGCCAAAGCTTCATTTACTGAGACCGGTTCAGAGGATTCAATCAGCATTATTTTCAGTTATAATGATGGTCGTATGGCAACTCTTTACAGCTCATTTCGCACTGTGGCAGGCATCGGATGCAATTTATTATGCGAAAACGGGAATCTTTTCTTCTCCCGTGGACGCGATATGTCGCAACGACTGAATGTTGCAATGAATGGGAAAGAGAATAAGGAATATTCACTTTTACCAGATGGCATGGGTTACCAGTTCGAAGCTATGGAAGTAATGAAATGCCTTGACGAGGGAAAACTTGAAAGTGATATCGTTCCCCATTCTTTCAGCTTCGATCTTATGAACACACTTGACAGGATTAGAAAAGCTGCCGGGATAGTATTTCCTGGCAGAGGATAAACCAGAAGCGAGGCCAGGAGACTTCCTTATGTTTTGCGTTCTTCATTCAAAAGCCGTACATTGAACCTATAACCATGACAGATTTGGCCTCAGATGAAACCTCAGAAGGCGCTTTCTATAAGAAGAAATTTCTTTTGAGCATAATCATTCCAGGGATCTTTATAGTCTTAATGTGGCTTGTAAAAATTATTGAATCGCTTTTTGAAATAGATCTCTCCGGGTTTGGAATTTATCCATTAACAGTCAGGGGATTACCCGGGATTATTTTTTCTCCTTTTATCCACGCCGATTTTAATCATCTGTTTAATAATTCTTTACCATTATTTTTTCTCTCGGTAGCCCTTTTCTATTTCTACTCAGAGGTGGCGCTGAAAGTTTTTACATGTACATATTTTTTTACCGGGTTATTGGTATGGATTGCAGGAAGAGAAGCCTGGCATATCGGCACCAGCGGACTGGTTTATGGTCTTGCATCATTTCTATTTTTCAGTGGTATAATACGCAGGTATTTCAGGCTGATTGCATTGTCGCTCCTTATAGTATTTCTATATGGATCAATGGTCTGGGGACTATTCCCGGGTATATATAAAAATGTTTCCTGGGAATCGCACATGCTCGGATTCTTTTCGGGAGTGGTTCTGTCGGTTTGTTATAGAAAAGAAGGTCCGCAGAGGCCGGTTTATGAATGGATGGAGGAGGAGGAGGAGGAGGGGGAGAGGGGGAGAGGGGGAGACTGAGAGACTGAGAGAGGGAGAGAGGGGGAGACTAAGAGACTGAGAGACTAAGAGACAGGGTTTAAGACAAAACTAAAATCATGATGGAAGTCGAATATTAAAGGGAAGACGAAGCGAAAAACCCGGAACATTTTGCAAAGAATATTATATAAGTTGTTATGACAGATCTTTCGATAATCATAGTATGTTACAAAGGGTGGGAGAGGCTTATAAAGTGCCTTGAGTCGCTTGACTTATTCACCGGGGAGAATTTCAGTACCGAAGTAATTGTAGTTGATAACAGGTCGGATGACGAAATAATCTTAGAAATAGAAAAACGGTTTCCTAAGTTCAGGTTCATCTATAACAAAATTAATGGTGGATATGCCAACGGATGTAATCTTGGATGTAAATATGCAGAAGGTAAGTTCTTTCTGATCCTTAATCCTGATACTGTTGCATCGGAATGTGAGTTAGAAAAACTTCTCAACACTGCAAAAAAAAATCCTGCCTTCACCATTCTATCTTGCCGACAGGTTAATGAAAATGGAAGAGAAAGTATCGCGTCAGGTCAATTTCCTCACCTGTTCAATCTTACCGGGTTTCAAAGGGCTATCTTTGGAAAACGCAATCTGCAATCCGAAATTATTTTTCCTGACTGGATTTCAGGATCAGTTGTTTTGATGCAACGGGAAATCTTTCAAAAACTCGGGGGATTTGACGAAGATTTCTGGATGTATTTTGAAGATGTTGATCTGTGCAGACGGGTCAGGAATATTCCAGGCAAAATTGCATTCTGCAGCAACATAACGATTGAGCATAATCATGGTGGCAGTTCAAGAATAAATCTGAAAACAGCATCATTGACAAAAACCGAAGTTCATATTTCAAAACATCTTTATATCAGCAAGCACAAGAGCGGAATGGAAAGAGTTTTGATACAAACCTTTCTTGTTATTAATAATCTCATATCGGGGGGCTTAATGGCGCTTTTAGGGTTGGTTTTCTTTTTCGTTCCAAAATTGTTTGCCCGCGCATTGATTTACTTAAGACTGATAAGCTACTATACCGGATCACTCTTCAGACTTTCATGGATCAGTCCGCGATCGGTAAATTTTCGCAAAATCAAAACCCATGCACCAAAGGTTCAGGGTTAAAAGCAAAAATGAAGATATTTACCTTGATTGTTGACAAAGTCGGGCAAATTATTACCTTTAAAGCCAAATTTTACTGATAAACCTGGTTATACTATTTAACGAATGAATGATAAACCTGTAGCTGTTATTACAGGCGCCAGCAGAGGAATTGGCAGGTCGGTTGCTATTGCTTTAGCAGCCGTGGGATTTGACATTGCTGCTATTGCCAGGACGATCGATAGTGAAGGAATGAAAATACTTAGTATTGAGGTTGAGAAATGCGGAGCCCAATTCTTTCCGGTTGGACTGGATATATCATGTACACATTGTCAGGAAGAGGTTGTTTTTAATATCCTTGAGAGATACGGGAGAATCGATTTTCTGGTAAATAATGCCGGTGTGTCCCCATTGCAACGCAATGATGTCCTTGAAATGACGGAAGAGAGTTACGAGCGGGTAATGAATATTAATCTGAAAGGTCCTGTCTTCTTTGCTCAGAAGATTGCCAGGGAAATGATTTGGCTCAAACAACAAATATCTGATTATAAGCCTGTTATTATATTTATTACATCAGTATCTTCGGTGCTTTCATCAACAAACAGGTCAGAATACTGTATTTCAAAAGCGGGGCTCAGTATGGCATCAACAGTTTTTGCCGACCGGCTTTCGCGCGAGGGGATTCTTGTTTATGAAGTGCGTCCGGGAATTATTGAGACTGACATGACGGCAAAAATTAAGGATAAATATGACAAACTGATTATGGAAGGGCTTGTTCCTCAAAAAAGATGGGGATTACCTTCTGATATCAGTAAAGCAGTTGCATCTATAGCCAAAGGTGACTGGAATTTCTCCACCGGAATGATATTCGAAATAAGTGGTGGGCTGAATATCCATAAACTCTGATAACTTTCGGAATTTGGGGCTGTCCAAAAAGACCTGTTTAACCGCCGGGTTCGCATCTGCTTTTAGGAGGAATATTTTCCCACTGATGACGCAGATCAGATCAGTGTAAATCAGTGGGATCTGCGGGAAATATTTTAATAATTGCTTGCACAGAAGTAGGTCCTGTTTTCTTTCCTTAAAAAAAAATCTGCAAAGTTTTGGTAAAGTCGGAAATCAGAGCAATATTGTAATCTTAAAACAATATTATATATGGCAAACAATTTAGCGACTATCGGGAACCGCCAAAAACTTGTTACTTATGGGTTTTTAGTTCCATTTATTCTTGTAACAAGTCTGTTCTTTCTCTGGGGTTTTGCCCATAGTCTTCTCGATGTTCTTAATAAGCATTTTCAGGATATTCTGGGAATTACCAAAGCCAAATCAGGCTGGGTTCAGGCAGCGCTATATGGAGGTTACGCTGTAATGGCAATTCCTGCAGGGTTGATAATGAACCGTTTTGGATATAAAAAAGGAATAATATTTGGATTGCTTCTATACGCGACAGGAGCATTTCTTTTTATGCCGGCAGCTACTATACAGACTTTCGAATTCACTCTTCTTTGCCTGTTTATAATTGCTTGCGGTCTAACCTGCCTTGAGACTGCCGCAAATCCGTTCTCAACAGTTCTTGGGCCCAAAGCAACATCTGAGCAACGGCTTAACCTCTCTCAATCTTTTAACGGATTAGGCTGGATTATGGGTCCTGCAATCGGTGGGTTGCTGATTCTTAAAGGAAATGCTGCCGAGACAAACAAATTTGCCTCTATGACCTTGCCTTACATGATCATCGGAGCAGTAGTTTTATTGGTCGCTATATTTTTCATGATTACAAAATTACCTGAAATACATGAAGGGGAATATGATGATCATGGAGATAAAGGCAAATACAGGGATCTGCTTAAACACTCACATTTTAAATTTGCTGTTGCAACACAATTTCTATATGTCGCTGCTCAGACCGGTATTAACAGTTTTTTCATAAATTATGTTACTGAGACAATGCCTCAGTTCAGTAATGAAAAAGCTGCATACTTGTTATCGCTGGGTTTTGTATTTTTTATGGCCGGCCGCTTCTCAGGGACTTTGCTTATGAGCTGGTTTAAACCCAACCAGATGCTGGCATTATATGCAGTAATTAATGTTCTTGCAATGTTTTTTGTTGTATTGGGACTAGGCTGGTTATCTCTTATAGCTTTGTATTTAACCTATTTCTGTATGTCAATAATGTTCCCGACGATATTTGCTCTCGGGATAAAAGATCTTGGAGGATTAACAAAAAAAGGCTCATCAATTATCATAATGACAATTGTCGGTGGTGCATTATGCCCAATGTTTATGGGCAGGATAGCTGATGTCTCAACTATGGCTTTGGGTTTTCTGGTCCCCCTGTTTTGCTTTGGTTTTATTATCTTTTTTGGACTGAAGGGCTACAAAGTTAAAAGTCTCAGTTAAATAGAAGCTAACCGGCTTATCATAACATTTAGTGCGGTTGCAGCCTGTTCTTCAAGGTTTTTCCATGAACATTCTATAGCCATACGGCCCTGGTATTTTACATCTTTTAAAACTTTAAGGTAAGGTGTAAAATCCTCATTATTGACACCTGGCACTGTGCGACCTGTTTTTTATGCTATATAAGTATGGTATAACAAATAGCCGTTATTAAAATTAGCTTAACCTATTCTATTCATGAATATGATTAATTCATTGTTTTCCTTCGTGTTACTTAGTGTTACACTTTGAGATACTTCGTGGTAAAAAATCCTTAACCACAAAGGAACTCAAAGGATTACACAAAGGTTCACCAAGTAAATGAATAATTAAGGTTAAGTATAATGTCGGAATAATTGATGAAAATATTTTACCCGGCGATCTCTCATTAATGATTATATAATAACTTTAACTTTCAAAATTGTAACTGAAAAAACTGAATATTGTGGAAAAACTGGCATTAAAGGAAAAAATAGGGTATGCACTCGGAGACGGTGCAGCAAACATAGCCTGGCGCGGAGTGGCTACTTTCTTATTTATTTTTTACACTGATGTTTTTGGAATAAATCCTGCTGTCGTGGGGGTACTCTTTTTAATTGCCCGATTCGGTGATGGAATTATCGATATTTTAATGGGTGTTATCTGCGACAGAACAAATTCTAAATATGGCAAATTTCGTCCCTGGATATTATGGACAGCCATACCTCTTGGAATAACATTATCGTTGCTATTTACAACCCCTGATTTAGGTCCAACAGGGAAAATAGTTTACGCCTATTCTACATATCTGTTGTTTTTTCTTATTTACACAGCGAATAATATTCCCTATGGTGCATTAATGGCTGTTATGACAAGCAACGACAAAGAACGCACAAGTCTGGGTTCGTATCGTATGGTTGGTGCATTTACCGGTGGGATGGTGGTTCAGGGAGCTTTGTTGTTTTTAGTTGTACACTTTGGCAATATCAATCCGTTAATTGATATCAAGCAGCTTGATGCAAAAAAATATGAAGTAACAGTATCAACAAATCAGGATGTTAAAAATGTAAACATCAAAACTAAAGATGGAATTGCCCTCTTTACATGGGCCAATTCCGAAATGGCCGATAGCCTTAATATCCCCACTCAGGGCAAAAGCTTTTCAATGGAAGCGCAAAAAAAATACTATTTTATTCTATCCGGTGAAGAAAACCTTGAGGCCAAAAAGATTACCATCATTGACCAGAAGAGAGGCTATAGCAATGCCATTTATCTTTTATCGGTTTTCTTATCTCTGTTTCTGATACTAACTTTCGCTGCCACAAAGGAACGTGTGCAACCTCCCAAAGAACAAAAAACAAATTTGGGCAAAGACCTGAAAGATCTTATCAGAAACAAACCCTGGATCATCCTCCTTATTATAGGATTGCTATTCAATGTCTATAATTCGATCAAACAAGGTATTGTGGTAATCTATTTTACCCATTATTTGCACAATCAGTTATTGGCAGCTTCTTATATGGTTGGATTAATGCTCGCTTCAATCGCGGGGGCTATGATAACATCTCCTTTGGGTAAACGCTTTGGCAAACGCAATCTGTTCATTTATGCCCTTATTTTTTCCGGTTTTATAAATGCATTGCTTGTCTTTTGCAGTTCGGAAAATATAACAGGTATTTTCACAATCGGTATCATCTCGGAGTTTGGAGCTGCAATATTTCCAACGCTCTTCTTTGCCATGCTTGGTGATGCTGCTGATTACTCTGAATTCAGGAATGGACGAAGAGCTACCGGACTTGTTTACTCTGCCGGTTCTTTTGCAACCAAATTTGGAGGAGGTATAGCCGGTGTAATTATTGGATTTGTGTTGGCAGCATTTAATTACATTGGACAAGATGCAGTAGCTATTCAAGGCGCTGTTCCGGGCATCATAATGCTGATGAGCTGGATACCGGCAATTATTGCCATGATTACAGCCGGTGTTATGACTCTCTATCCATTAAACCAAAAGAAAATGGATGAGATTACAATTGAACTAAACAATAGAAGAGCTAAAGCTCAACTAACTCATCAATAATCACAACAAAATATAAATAAAAAAAATGAAATACGGTTACTTCAACGACAAAAACAGGGAATATGTGATTGATAATCCACGTACCCCATGGCCCTGGATTAATTACCTCGGGAACGAAGATTTTTTTTCACTCATATCAAATACTGCAGGAGGGTATTCCTTTTATAAGGATGCCAAATTCCGCCGCATTACGCGTTACAGGTACAATAATGTGCCTATGGATAGTGGCGGGAAGTGTTTCTATATTAAGGATGGCGACAGTATCTGGTCACCGGGATGGAAGCCATGTAAAACAGATTTGGACAGTTATGAATGTCGTCATGGGATGAACTATACCAATATCAAAGGGTCTAAGAACGGGATCACGGCCAATGTTCTCTACTTTGTTCCGCTTAAAACATGGGCAGAGGTTCAAAAGCTCACTCTGACCAACAATTCAAATACGACTAAAAAACTTAAGGTTTTTTCATTTTTAGAGTGGTGTTTATGGAATGCTGCATCTGATATGGAAAACTTCCAGCGGAATTTCTCAACAGGGGAGGTTGAAATTGAGGATTCGGTAATATATCATAAAACCGAATACAAGGAAAGACGCTGCCATTTTGCCTATTACTCTGTTAATGTTCCCATCCAGGGTTTTGATACTGATCGCGAGTCTTTCTTCGGCTTATATAATGGTTTTGATGAACCTCAGGTAGTTGCTGAAGGTAAACCAAAAAATACAGAAGCTCATGGCTGGTCTCCGATTGCTTCACACTATATTGAAGTCGAACTTAAACCTGGAGAATCAAAAGATTTCATCTATGTTTTAGGGTATGTTGAAAATAAAGAGGATGAAAAATGGGAATCAAAAAATATAATTGACAAGAAAAAGGCAAAAGTGACCATCGGCAAGTTTAATACTGTTGCTAAAGTTGATGCCGCACTTGCCGATCTGCGTAAGTATTGGGATAATCTCCTGAGTATCTATACCGTAGATTCGGGTGACGACAAACTTGACCGGATGGTAAACATCTGGAACCAATACCAGTGTATGGTTACCTTCTGTTTTTCCCGTTCCGCTTCCTTTTTCGAATCGGGTATCGGACGTGGTATGGGTTTCCGGGATTCCAATCAGGACCTTACAGGTTTTGTTCATCAGATCCCGGAACGGGCACGCGAACGTATTTTAGATATAGCTTCTACTCAATTTCCCAACGGTGGTTGCTATCATCAGTACCAACCCCTGAACAAACGTGGTAATAATGATATAGGAGGTGGATTCAACGACGACCCTTTGTGGCTTATTCTTGGCACCGTGAGTTATATAAAAGAAACCGGTGATTTTGGAATTCTCGATGAAAAGGTGCCATTTGATAACGATATGTCTGTGGCGCGAAGCCTGTTCGAACACCTGACTGTTTCTTTCGATCATGTTGTAAATAACCTGGGTCCCCACGGTCTTCCTCTTATAGGCCGTGCAGATTGGAATGATTGCCTGAATCTGAATTGTTTCTCAAACGATCCTGACGAATCATTTCAGACTACAGAGAATAAAACTGAAGGTTCTAAAGCAGAGTCCGTTATGATTGCAGGTTTGTTTGTTGTTTACGGTCGTGATTATGTTGATCTCTGTAAGAAATTGGGGAAGAATGACGAAGCTCTGCGTGCTCAAAAGAATGTAAATACTATGGTGGATGTTATAAAAAAACATGGGTGGGATGGAGAATGGTTTATTCGTGCTTACGACTATTACGGACGTAAAATAGGCAGCAACGGGAACGAAGAGGGCAAAATATTTATAGAATCGAATGGTTGGTGCACTATGGCCGGTATTGGCCGGGAAGAAGGACTTTGCACTAAAGCTCTCGATGCAGTTAAGGAAAGGCTGGACTGTCAGCATGGAATTGTGCTAAATAATCCGGCGTTCACGAAATACTACATCGAGTATGGTGAAATATCATCATATCCTGCAGGTTATAAAGAGAATGCAGGTGTTTTCTGCCACAATAATCCGTGGATTATGATTGGGGAAACAGTTGCAGGTAATGGAAATCGTGCCTGGGAATATTATAAAAAAATCTGTCCTTCGTATCTTGAAGAAATAAGTGATCTGCATAAGACTGAACCTTATGTTTATGCTCAAATGATAGCCGGGGAAGACGCTTTCAGGCCGGGGGAAGCTAAAAACTCATGGCTCACAGGAACAGCTTCATGGAATTTCTATGCTATTTCACAGTATATATTAGGTATTCGTCCTGATTACGATGGACTTTTGATTGATCCGTGTATCCCAACAGACTGGAAAGGGTTTAAAGTTATTCGGAAATTCAGGGGAGCGACTTATAACATTGAAGTTTTAAATCCGGTTGGTAAATCAAAGGTTGTTAAAGAATTAACAGTGGACGGGAAACTTATGCTATCAAATGTAGTACCGGTATTTGGAGATGGGAAGGAACATGTAGTTAAAGCACTTCTGGGATAAGTAGTTCAAATTTTTAATAAGATGAATTCAAGAAGAAAAATATCAGTTTTAATTCTTACGATAGCATTAACTCTGATTTTAATCAATGGATCAATACAATCCAATCAGGTTGCGTCAACTCTGGGAAAGCCTGATGTTCTATTTCCGGGAAGTAAAAGCAGATCAGAACAGGAAAACAAAAAGTACCTGTATGTCGGCGCAGAAAAATGTGCCTCAGTCTGTCATAATAATGATACAATGGGGTATCAGTCAGATATATGGAATAACAGTCCTCACAGGGAGTCATTCAAAATTCTTGTTTCAAAAAGAGCTGAGATATATGCAAGGAAAGCTCATTTAAGTGAAAATCCTCAGAAAAGCCAGGTTTGTTTAAGATGCCACGTTACCGGAGCAGGTCTTGACTCGTCATTCTTCGCTTCTACTTACAAAAAGGATGATGGAGTAACTTGTGAAGCTTGCCACAAAAGTGAATTCATTAGTAAAACCTTTTTACCAAAAGAAGCAGATTGTATAAAATGTCATAACAATTCTGTTCATAAAACAGACAAATTTAACTTTAGGGAAGGCTGCGCAAAAACAGCACATCCAAGACCAAAGAAGCTGAATCTGCTTTCCATGTAGCGGTAAAGAGAGACCTGGAAGGATGAATAAAATAAATTTGCATCCTGTTCATTTGTGCTTTAAATTTACTTCAACTATCTTATTTTTTGATAATCAAATTAACCTGAATTATTCACAAATATACTTAAATCGCTCTTTTTCTTTGTGTTACTTTGTGATGTACTTTGTGTACCTTCGTGGTAAAAAAATATTAAACACTAAGTCG
>JBAXXU010000029.1:0-39667 GCA_037127735.1 Bacteroidota bacterium | reverse complement strand
TCTTTTGTCTTTTGTCTTTTGTCTTTTGTCTTTTGTCTTTTGTCTTTTGTCTTTGAGTCTCCCCGTCTCTCCGTCTTTCTTTACTTATACATGAAAAAAAGAATCAAGCCTCTTTCCCTTCTTCATCCTGTAATGGATAAAAAGCAATACCAATGCGATAGGAAGAATTGATACAGCCGCGATTGCAGACCATCGTATTGTAACTTTATTAAAAAGATATTTATCAATAAATACTTCCGCTACAATACAAAATCCTGATAATAAAAGGAATGCAAATGCCAGAATATTAAACCCCCTGAAATGAGCCACATGCCATAGAATGAAAGTAATGCTGATAAATAAAAAGACGGCAATAGTTATAGGAAGTCCAACTTTGTAGAACCAGTTAACAGGTCTGAAAAAGAGATCAAATAAAAACAGCATTGTAAGTATCGTGATAAGTAACCCGGGAATTATAATAAAATACCTTTTGAAGGCCATCAGTATCAACGTGAGACAAATCCATGTTGCTAATAGGGATGTACCGGCAAACAGGGACCATGAGAGACTTTTGCCAATAACAAGATCGACTATGGAACATACTGCTATCCCCGAAAAAGTTATTATTCCTGATAGTTCCCAGATGTATCTCCTGGTTTCTTTTTTGTGTAATATTATTATATCGGAAGGGTAATGCACCGACTCTTCTGTTCTTTCATCACCATGTTCCGTCCCGCTTGTTAATCCGCAGAGTGGACAGGTGGTTACACTCTTGTCCAGCTCTACCCCGCAGTTTTTGCACAAATTCATATTAGAGATATTTACTTAATATTAAGCACTTTAACATGTATTCCAGAATCTGTGAAATGCTTTAAGAAATGCTTTTCCAGTCTGGTTGATCCGGAGATATTACAAAAATTCAGTCTCAGTTTGTTTTTGAAAGTTACCATGGCGCAACTTATCTTAACGTGTGTATTAGGCGGTGTTGGTACCACTTCAAATGAATCGATATGTTCCGCCATATCTTCAGGAAGGCTGACAGCTCCAAGATTAGTCATAATTCCTGAACACTGTCTTGTTCCGAGTCTTCTGTAAACTGCCGAAATTGCCATACTTTTGATGAAAAGAGGAAGCAGGCGGATGAAAAAACTTTTTTCATGACCAACATTCTGTGATAAAAATCTGGTTATCTGCTTAATATCTGTTCCTGACTGAAGCTGATGATGTACTATCTTCAGTATTTCTGCAAAAGTATAGATTCCAAGTCTCAAGTCAATCTCGGGCATTACAAAGAGCGAAAAATTACGCATGGTTATACTTTGAAATTTCTTCCTGAGGTTCACCGGTACCTCAATCCGTAAAACGCCACTCTTTTGCCTTCTGTGAATCTCTTTTTCTTCAAGGTAAATCTTTTGAAGTGAGAACAGATAAACCGAGACTACGTATTCTGTGACTGATACTTTATGATTCCTGGTTACCTCCATGAGTTTATCAAGTGAAATTTCTGAACGGATGACTCTTAATCGCGGCTTTTCATTCAGGCTGAAAGGGAGATGCCATGCTTTTGTCAGTTTCCCCGGAGGTGGAATTTTTCTCCTGAAAAACCTCTTGTAGCCATCTTCCATCTCGCCATCCTTAACCGGGCTTTCGGGCAAGATAATACCTTCGGACGAGCGGAGAATTTTGCCTGTCAATTTGAAATAGGTGTAAAGCAACGATTTAAGATATTCAAAAGCGCCACCACCATCGGTAAGGATGTGAATAAACTCTACCGAGATCCTGTTCTCCTTAATCAGTATCCTGTAAAGTGGTTCATTTTTTCTTTTGGCAGCAAATGCCGTGCATGGAATTTTTTCCTCTGTCTGAATACGTGGTAGTTGATGGCTGTATTCGAGGTAATACCAAAATAATCCACTACCGAGTGATACACTGAAATAGGGAAACCGCCGGGATGTAATTTCAACAGCCTCTTTTATTACAGAAAACTTAACAGGTTCTTTCAGAGCTGCGGTAATCCTGAAAACAGAAGTTAGTTCGCCCGACATGATAGCCGGGAACAGCTTTGCTGCATTATCAAGCTTTAGCCAGCCGATCTCCTGAATAGATTTAGTATTGATCGCTTTTCCTTCCATTTAATGATGTAAAAATAAGAAATGTTTATGATGAGTTTTATTAATCATAAATATAAATTTACTCCTCTTGGGTTTGGGGTAAATAAATTGATTTTCAAGCGATTTAGTGTCTTATTTTCATTATTAAAGATAGTTATTATCTGTATTTACATCAGGCTCATGGATATTCCTTAATAAAAATGAAAGTATCTTAAAAATTCCTATTTTTGCTACCCTGTTTAGGAATATTCACCTTTAAATACATTTAAATTTTATACTTATGAGAAGACAAAATTTTCTTCAAATTGTAATTAGTCTGTTGATTACAATATTGGTTCAGCTCAGCCCGGCAAAAGCTCAAATGCCTCAACGCCACGGTAACCAGGTTGCCATAACGGGCTGGACCGATGATACTCATTACCTGATCAGAACATTTGATGCTGATAAAAATCCTCTCATTCAAAGTGTTGATATTAAAACCGGTAAAGGTATCACTGTCCCTCCGGTAAAATCCGAAAGAGAATTTCTATCCCTATCGCTTCCGAAGGGCACAACCCTGACAGCGAACGATGTGATCAGTCCCGATATGAAAAGTGTGGTTATGGTAAAGGAGAATGATCTTTTCTTTTTCACAATAGGCGATAAGGAATTGAAAAGGCTTACCAACGATAAAATTGCCGAGGTAAATGCACGCTTTTCGCCTGATGGAAAAAAATTAGCCTATACTAAGAACAAGGATCTCTATGTATATGATCTGATTAATAATAAGGAGATAAGGCTCACTTCCGATGCTTCTGATAAAATTTATAACGGTTATTCTTCGTGGGTTTACATGGAAGAGATACTTGGCCGTCCGAGCCGGTATGCAGCATTCTGGTGGTCGCCCGATGGAACTAAATTAGCCTACCTGAGAACAGATGAGACAGATGTTCCTGTTTTCACTCTTAACAGACTTGATGAGGCAGACGGTATTCATGGACTGATTGAGGCTGTTCCTTATCCATACCCCGGGGATCCTAATCCAAAAGTGAAAATGGGTATTGCCGATATTGCATCCACAGAAACAGTATGGGTAAAAACTGATAATAAAATAGATCAGTATATCGCGTGGCCATTCTGGACTCCGGATAGTAAAAAGATTGCTATACAGGTGGTTAACCGCGATCAGAATGATATTAAAATCATACTGGCAGATCCTTCATCTGGTGATTATATCCAGATCTACAACGAAAGCAGAAATACGTGGGTTGAATTTTATGAAGATATTTATGTGATGAACAACGGCTCCGGTTTTATAGTAAGAAGTTACAGGAACGACTGGGAGAATCTCTATTATTGCAATTGGGATGGTAAACTCATAACCCAATTGACAAACTTCAATTTCAGAGTTACAGCAATTGAGAGGGTTGATGAAGATATGAAGATGGTATATTTCTCAGCAACCGGGCAGGAATCTACTGATAAACATTTTTACAGAGTAGGTCTCGATGGTAAGAATTTACTTCAGTTAACAGCGGGAAACGGAACACATGATGTCAGCATCTCTCCAAAAGGCAGCTATTTCATTGATACCTGGAACAGTGTTGTCAGCGCCGGTTCTATGATAGCGCTTGATAAAAAAGCTAAAGTCATCAGGGAGGTTTATAAGTTTGAACAACCGGTTTTCGATCCAGCCAAAAACTCAAGGACTGAATTGGTTAAGATATTGACATCTGACGGGCTGTTCAATATGCCGGCAACAATAACATATCCTGTCAATTTTGATCCCAATAAAAATTATCCTGTAATTTTCGCTATTTATGGTGGTCCAAACTCAGCTAATGTAAGCAACAGATGGTCAGGGAATAACCCCTCCTGGAATTCCCAGAATGGTATTATTACTTTCTCAGTTGACCACCGTGGCTCAGGCCAGTTTGGAAAGAAAGGGCTGGATTAAATATATCGTTGCCTCGGCAAATGGGAAATACTTGATTATGAAGATGCTGTGAAATGGCTGTGTGCAAAACCTTATGTTGACTCAACGCGTATGGGTATTACAGGAAGTTCATACGGAGGATATATGACTTGTCTTGCACTGACAAAAGGCGCTGATTACTGGACACACGGTTTTGCAGGTTCATCTGTTACGGATTATCGTCTTTATGATAATATTTATACTGAACGCTTTATGGATACACCGCAGGATAATCCTGAAGGCTACAAAGATGGCTCGGCTCTTACTTTTGTTAAAAACTATAAAGGGAAATTATATCTGACTCACGGAGATATGGATGATAACGTACACATGCAGAATTCCATTTATCTTATTTCGAGGTTACAGGATGAAGGGAAATCTTTTGAATTTATGCTTTATCCCGGCGGGCGCCATGGATGGGGTGGTGCAAAAGCGATTCATTCGAGAAATGAAGCAAATAAATTCTGGCTAAGGAATTTCTTTGAAAAATGAAAATGGATCAGTGATTCTTTATTATATTGGTAACAAATATTGATTTAGAAACTCCACACTCCACACTCCAAACTCCAAACTTATGATTATAGGTATTCTTAAGGAAACGGGAACAGAAAACAGGGTGGCAATACTCCCTAATGAAGTTGCCACATTAAAAAAGATGGGCATTGAAGTATTAGTTGAACATGATGCAGGTGAAAGGGCATTTGCTTCCGATAAAGCTTACCAGTCAGCAGGAGCCATGACTGTTGAACGTAAAGAGGTTATTTCTAAAGCTGCAATGTTGCTTTCAGTTAATCCTCCATTGGAAGACGAAATCAGTTTTTTCAGAGAGGGCCTCGTATTGTGCTTTGTTCTTAATCCGGTTGAGAACACCAAATGGCTCGAGAAAGCCCGTCTTCAGGGAATAACGGTTTTGGCGCTCGATCTGGTACCAAGGACTACAAGAGCCCAGTCAATGGATACCCTCTCCTCGATGGCTACGGTTTCAGGTTATAAAGCTGTGCTTGATGCTGCATCATTATTACCTAAATTCTTCCCGATGTTTATGTCGGCAGCCGGAACTATTAAACCGGCGAGAGTACTGATTTTAGGCGCCGGAGTGGCCGGATTGCAGGCAATTGCGATTGCCAGGAAACTCGGGGCAATTGTTGAGGTGTTCGATGTACGATCGGCTGTTAAAGAGGAAGTTAAAAGTCTCGGTGGAAAATTTATAGAAGTTGAAGGAGCCAGAGAAGATGCTACTGCCGGAGGATATGCTGTTGAGCAGACCGAAGAGTTTAAGAAAAAACAACAGGAACTGATTCAGCAGCGGGCTATTGCAGCCGATGTTGTCATTGCCACAGCCCTGATCCCAGGGAAAAAAGCTCCGGTTCTCATTCTTAAGGAAACGGTGCTTACCATGAAACCGGGTTCAGTCATTATTGACCTTGCTGCCTCTTCGGGAGGTAACTGTGAACTGACTGAAAACGGGAAGAATATAGTTGTTAACGGGGTAAAAATTATTGGAAATACTGACTATCCTTCCGAGATGTCTTCAGATGCCAGCAAGATGTTTGGTTCAAACATTATTAACCTGCTTAAGATAATGGTTGATAAAGATGGCAATCTCGCGCTTAATATGCAGGATGACATAATAAATGGCACAACGGCTGTTCATGGTAAGGAGTATATAAGCCAGAGAGTCAAACAGATGCTAAATATTAAATAAACTATATCATGGAAAATATTTTAGGTTTTTTCTTATTGTACAGGGAGACTATTTTTATAGTGATCCTTTCGATATTTCTGGGAATTGAGGTGATAAGCCACGTACCTGCTATCCTTCACACTCCGCTTATGTCTGGAGCAAATGCTATCCACGGCGTTGTAATAATTGGCGCTATAATAGTTATGGGACATGCAGAGACTACGGGAGCAATGATTCTTGGATTTGTAGCCGTAGTGCTTGGTACTCTTAATGTTGTCGGTGGTTTTGTAGTCACCGACAGGATGTTGGAAATGTTCAAGAAAAAGCAATAATCATCCTTTATGGAAAATGATAAATATCAACAATATGAATGATATATCTCAATTCTCATACGGCATCTCAATTCTTGAGATTACTTATGTTATAGCATCTGTTCTTTTTATTTTCGGATTGAAGATGTTAAGTCATCCGCTTACAGCCCGCCGAGGTAATATCCTTGCTGCAATTGGCATGGTACTGGCAATCATTGCAACGATCCTGTTTCATCAGAAAGATGGCAAACCAATTGGCAATATCGGGTATATACTTGCTGCAATGGGTATCGGAACAGTAATTGGCTGGGTTATCGCCAAACGTGTTAAAATGACCGCGATGCCACAGTTGGTTTCTTTCTTTAACGGTATGGGAGGCGCCGCTGCAGCACTTATTTCAATGATGGAATTTCCTCATGTAAGTTCTGATCTTATTGCAAAGAGTGGTATGGCTAACGGACATGTACTGGCAATCCTTCTGGGACTGATGATCGGGACAATTTCATGGGCAGGCAGTATGATCGCTTTTGGAAAGCTTGATGGTTGGATTGGTGATATGAGGATAAAAGCGATGAAATATGTGAATCTCACAATCCTTGGTGTGCTCATCGGTATTATAGTTTTTATTATGACCAGCCATGTGCAGGCCAGCATTGAACTGATGCCGTTTATTTACATAATGTTCGCTATTGCAGTCGTTTACGGAGTTTTGTTTGTTATGCCGATAGGAGGTGCTGATATGCCGGTTGTTATCTCCCTGCTGAACTCATTTACAGGCGTAGCCGCAGCAATGGGAGGGTTCCTATACAACAACCAGGCAATGCTTACAGGAGGGATACTTGTAGGATCAGCCGGCACAATACTTACCATACTTATGTGCAGAGCGATGAACAGATCATTGCTTAATGTTATCGTTGGGGTATTTGGTGGCGGCGGGCAGGCAAATGTAGTGGCAGGTGGTTCTGTTAAAGAGATTTCTCTATCCGATGCTGCTGTACTTTTAAGCTATTCGAAGAAAGTGGTAATTGTACCTGGTTACGGACTTGCCGTGGCACAGGCCCAGCATATCTGCCATGATCTCGATAAGCTTCTGGAAGAGAAAGGGGTAGAGGTGAAATATGCCATTCACCCGGTTGCCGGACGAATGCCGGGTCACATGAATGTGTTACTTGCTGAAGCTGATGTACCTTATGAACAGCTTATTGAAAGCGATGAGATCAATCCTGACCTGCCAAATACCGATGTACTTGTTGTAATCGGGGCAAACGATGTTGTGAACCCGGCTGCAGAGGATGATCCTTCGAGTCCTATATATGGCATGCCGATAATAAAAGCACACAACGCCAAAAACATTATCGTCATGAAACGCGGTATGGGAAAAGGTTATGCAGCCATCGAGAACATGCTCTTCTTTAATGATAAAACCCGTATGTTATTTGGCGATGCAAAAAGTACGTTGCAGAACCTGGTTAATGAGGTGAAAAGCCTATGACCTCTTTTGCAAATAAGCTCTCTCTCTTAAGAGCTTCAATGAAGTATAATTTAATCGATGCTTACATAATCCCCTCCACCGATCCTCATCTCGAAGAATATATCCCTGAACACTGGCGCATAATTGCCTGGCTGACAGGGTTTACCGGATCATCTGCAACTGTTATTGTAACTACTTCATTTGCAGGATTATGGACCGACTCCAGATATTTTATTCAGGCTGAAGAACAATTACGCGATTCAGGTTTTACTCTTATGAAATCTTTACTCCCCGATAGCAGGGATTTTACCAGGTGGTTAAGCAAAAACTTATTGACTGGAGGTAAGGTTGCTTTTGATGGAAGGATTTTCTCAATTGAACAGATGAGAAAAATTGAAAAGGCGCTGGAAGGTAAGAATGTGTCGTTTGATATTGATCGTGACCTGATATCTGAATTATGGACAGACCGGGCGCCTATGCCTGTTTCGGTTGCATTTGATCATTCAGTTCTATTCTGTGGAAAGGTGAGGGCAGTTAAGATAGCTGAGGTTCGTGAACAGATGAGGAAACAGAAAGTAGATTATCACCTCATTACATCGCTTGATGATATTATGTGGCTTCTTAACATCAGGGGTAACGATGTTAAATACAGCCCGTTGATAACATCCTTTGCAATTGTTGATAAAGATCAGATACTGTTGTTTGCAGATGAAAGACAAATCCCCTTGAAACTTGCCTCTGAGTTCGATAAACTTGATGTTGTGATACTGCCTTATGAAGAGACATCCGGAATGCTATCCACCCTGCCTGCAGATTCCACAATTCTGTTAACACCGGGCACAACTTCTACTGATTTGTTCAACTCAATTCCGAAAGGAATGTTTATTAAAGAAGATATCAGTATCCCCACTCGTTTAAAAGCAATTAAGAACAAAGTCGAGATTGAGAACATCTGCAGAGTTATGGTGAAGGATGGGATAGCGTTGACAAAATTCTTTTACTGGCTCGAACAAAATCAGAATTTCGTGGCGATGTCAGAACTTTCTCTGGCAGAAAAACTAGAGGGTTTTAGATCTGAACTTGAAAACTTTCTGGGGCCTGGCTTTTCAACTATTGTCGCGTGGAATGAACATGGCGCTTTGCCTCATTATAATGCAACTGCTCAGTCCGATTCTGCCATTGGAGAGGAGGGGATTCTTTTGATAGACTCGGGAGGCCAGTATCTGGATGGCACCACAGATATTACCAGAACAATTGCAATTGGAAAACAAACCGCACGACAGAAGAAGGATTTTACACTTGTTCTTAAAGGAGTTATTAATCTTGCCCTGGCGAAATTTCCGGCAGGGACAAAAGGTTATCAGCTTGATATTCTTGCCCGTAAAGCATTGTGGAAGCAGGGCCTTAATTATGGTCATGGAACAGGTCACGGTGTGGGTTTTTGTCTGAATGTCCACGAGGGTCCGCAGAGTATTAGTCCTGGTGCAGGAGCAAACTCTCAAACAATTATCGAAATGGGTATGCTTATTTCTGACGAACCTGGAATCTATAGAGAAGGAGAATATGGGATCAGGATTGAAAACCTGCTACTTTGCTATGAAGATGAAGAGACTGAATTCGGGCAGTTCCTGAAATTTGATACAGTCTCACTTTGTTATATAGATAAAACTCTGATTGACATTTTTTTACTTGATCAGAGAGAGGTTGACTGGCTTAATTCATATCATTCTGAAGTATATGAAAAGCTAAGTCCTTATATTACGGCAGACGAGGATATATGGCTTAAGAATAAAACAGGCTTATTCTGATCTTAGTTTAAAATTAACCGCAAAGTACACAAAGTTAAGAATTCGCAAAGTACGCGAAGGAAATCATTGAATCTTTTCTTTGCGTACTTAGCACAACCTTAACACCCTTTGCGGTTAAATATTTTATTTTGGTGATTTCATCATATCCTCCATAAGAATAATGTCCATAACAGGGAATTCAGTGATACGTAACCTTGCGCATCCATAAGGGACGAGGGTGATAATTTCAGGTTCTCCCTCTGGTTTCACAGGGCTTAGAGGTGGTACATCAGCGGAATTGTTTTTAATTATCCATCCCGGAATTTTAATTCCCCTGGCGGTTATGACCAGTGGCGCATCCAGCGTTGAAGGAATATATTTCATGGAAGCTTCCGACCATATCATATCACCTTTGTCTGAGAAGGGGTATTTGCCGATTGGATTCTCAATAACTTTCAATCCTCCCTGTATATTTTTTGTATCAATGAGAAGTCCGTAGTTCCATGCACTTTTTGGATTTATCTCCCAGTCGGCGCTGCCTTTATAAGAAAAATTATCATAATTAATTTTCACGCTTTTAAATTCTTTATCAATTCTTAAAGAAAAATATAGCGGCCCGCGCATGAGCGATAATGAATTATTATATCGCTTCTCAACACGTATTTCCATCGGTATCTCAATGGCAATCTGATCACCATTCTTCCAATTTTCGTTCATCTTATAATCAGAGCCGCCTTTCACACGTAAAGTTTTGTCTTTGAATCTTATCGTTATTGAATCTGCCCATCCCGGGATTCTTAGATTTATTGGAAACCTGACTGATTTTTTTGTGCTTATGGTGAGTTTAACAGATCCGTTAAAAGGATAGTTTGTCTCTTCCGTGATTGTAACCTCTTTCCCATTGCCAACTTTTGCTTTAACAACTGATGGTCCATATGAAACCAGCGCCAATCCATTATCGTTTGTCGCCATCCACATACTCTCTACAAATTTTGGCCAACCCTGATGCATGTTTGCAAGGCAGCATGCAAAGTTTGGCATAAGGCCATAAATATTGGAATAATCACCGTTTGTACTCCAGTCTCTTTTTACTCCTGAAACAAGAATCTGGTTCGACTGCTGGTCATATTGATGCGACCAGAAATCGGGAGTAGTTGTGCCTGGTAAAGCGTTGTAAGTGAGAAGCTCAAGTCTGTCGGCCAAACTGTTGTCTCCAAAGATGGCATATAGTTCTTCAAGGGAGAACATATATTCTACAACCGAGCATAACTCTGTTCCGCGGTTTGGGCTTTTACCCGAGAGATGTTCATCACCTGAAAATCTTCCCCCGGCCTGACCATGGTTAAGATCGTATTTTTCAATTCCTGAAAAAACAGCTTTTTTAAACCTTTCATCCCTTGATTGCTGATACCATAACCCCGGATATTTAACAGCCATTGCATTATTTACAACATGTGCCGTCAGGCCTGCCGGACCCCAGTTAAGCGGGATCTTTTTGTCAGCCGATGCTGCCGAATCCCACGGAAATTTCTCATAGTAGGTAGTCCAGTCCGAACTATTTTTTTGAATAGATTCAATTGTTTCAAGTATCCATGGTTCGGCTGTTTGCCTGTATAACCAGTAACCTGTAACGGCATTTTCCATGGCTCTTACTCCGCGCCACTCTTTATCGGGCCAATCGGGTTTTGTGTCGTGCAGATATCTGAAGTATTTTGTCAGAACATCGATAGCGCGTTTATCGCCTGTAGCTTCATAATATTGCATCAGAACTTTATTAGCGACAGCAAGTGGCCACCGATCCTTGTTTTTGGCAGGACCATACCAGCCTGTATCGCTGCTGCTTACAAGTATTGGTTCAAGCCATTTTTTTACCTTGTTAATAAGCTTGTCATCGTTCAGGATATATGCCAGTGGGACAAGCCCGTCGAGATAGTACGGTCCGCGCTCCCATGCTTCCCCATCGCCACCATGCCATGACGATTTAACAAGATCGGGCCAGAAATCGTCAAGATTTCCGGTCAGGCCTGCTGCCTGAGCTTCAAGTTGCGATTTAAGCCAGCCGGCAGGTTTTACTGCACCCAGTGGAAGCTTAATATATGCATTCTGCATCAGAGGTTTGGGATTGCTTTTATAGCTTGTATTCATATTCTGCTTGCCGCAACCGTTGATAAGCAAGGCTGAGAAGATAAGGCCTTGTAAAAAGTAATTCTTCATATTGTTAAGTAGTTAATCATGGAGAATAAGTTTTTTATAAAAATATAAAATTTAAATGATTTCCCGCAATTTGAAATATATATCCCTCTGCCCCCTTCTCCCGGGAGAGGGGAAGTGTTTATTTCTCTTCATAAACCTTCAACTCATCGAACCAGGCAACACCCTGCCCGGGCATCTTCAGAATAAGATTAGTCTTAAATGAAGCCAGAGTATCATTTGGAATTGTAACAAATGTTACATATTGCCTCCATTCACTATCAGGCACAAACCGTGCGTGGGCGAATCCACCAAGTAATATTTCTACATATTGTGGCATCTCCTTTTCTTCATACAGACTATTATTTTCCCGATTCGTTGCAGGGAAAAATCTTTGTTCAGGATCTGATTTTGCCCATATTGAAATTGTATAGGAAGTTCCGGCTTTGACCCTGAAAGGAAAGAACCTGAGCGCCACACTTTTATCCTCTTCCGGAGTAATGATCCTTACAGAATGATTTCCTTCATAATGTTCTCTTGTATCAAGAAAATATGTTGCTCCCCTGTCGCCTCCCGGGCGTGCATAACATGCGGAAGGTATGCCGGGACTTGAGAGATCTTCAAACCCCGGATCTTTAATAAGGTTTGTATTTGATACAGATACAACCGTTTTCTCAGGCTTTATATTGATAAGATAAACCTGCGAGCCAAAAGGAGCAAGGTAATCTTTTATCAATCCACCTGAAACCGGAACTGAACGGTTTTCAAACAATACTCCGGCTCTACCGTTATTAAATCCCCTGATCCTGATAACGGAGCTTACCGGTTCATTTATCTTGTTGACAGCCATAACAATCAGCTGACCGTTATGGAGCCTGGAGGAGACAATAATATTATTTGAGTTTGATTCCACCGGTAATGTCTCTTCATCTGAGAGAAGCCATGGGGTCAGTTCAGCAACCTCGACTGCCATCCTTCCACATTCACTCCATGTAGCTGCCGATTTTGGAAAATAGTTAAGGCCTTGACGTACAAAATATTGAATTCCGGTAGCGCCCTTAATAATAGCTTGCCATGTCATCGACCTGACCTCCTGAAGAGTAGGTTCACGACTCCATATTTCACCCCCTCCGAATGATTGTTGAGCCATCCAGACAGGCCTCTTGCCTCCAAATTCTTTCATTAGCTGGCCAGCCACCTCTCCGACAACTGTAACAGGACTGTCCGGAACAGGGTAGGGATCGGCCATCACAATGTCGAGAGCCTCGGAATATTTTTTTGAAGAGAGGAACGGGGTCATAAATACTATTGATACAGGATGCCGGGGATCATTCTCTTTGATTGTACGGTAAATCTTCTCCAGATGATCAGGTGATATTTTGTAACCGTTTGGCTCATCGGAAATATACCAGCCAAGCAATGCAGGATGGTCGCGGAAGGTCTCAATTTCAGTAATCAGTCGGTCTCTCTTTTCTACATCACTAATCCCTTCAATTTTTGAACCAACTCCACCACCACCTGAAACCGAGAGAAGGTTATAATTCACTTTCATCCCAATTTCAGCACAACGATCCATATATGCTTTTCTTTCTTCAAGAGTTTCGGGTACGATCTTCTGGTAAGGCGACATCATATTAAAACCTTTTACAACCTCCTCTTCCGGCAGTGTTGGATAAACGGGTGAATAGCAGTAAAATCCGAAAGGAAAAAACTGCATCCTGTTCACTATCAGTCCCCCGGTGAGCCTGTCGGTTTTTACCTCATTTGGCTTATATGAAAGAACAATAAGTTTTGTCGTTGCCTTGTATATTAAATCAGGTCTGGCTGTTACAATAATTCGGGCTACAGTTTTATATACAGAAGGAGTCAGGTTGAGTGTGAATAGAATCCTTAGAATTCTCTTTCCGGGTTTCCCATACCATGATGCGATAGTCTCCTTACCAATCTTAATTGTGATTGATAAATTATTCTGCGAGATATCAGTAGGTATATGGAGCAGAAATTCGCCATTCTTTTCATAAGAATAAAAACTCAGACGGGTATTTATTCTAATCGATGTTGTGTCAACAGGTTGACTTAGTGTTCTTTGACTTATTAAAATTGCCACAACAAAGAAAAAAAGTAAAATTAGTTTTCTGGTCATATCGCGATAAATAGTTAAATAAAAAAAATCACAAAGTTCATCACAAAGTAACACAAAGAAATGAAGCTCTTTAATTAGATTTGTAAATCATTCAGTTTATAACCTAATATCATTCATTATGAAAAATAATCTATTGTTTTTATTCCTTATACTACTGTTATTCTCATGCAGTCGCACTGATAAAAAATCTACTGAATCTGTATCAATGAAACCGGTTGATATTCAGGTAATCAATAACGGGAATATTGAATTCAGTAAATATTTTCTTGATAAAACTATGAGGCTCGATTACTTCCATTCGGGAACAGCCACCGAAGAGCATTTTGCTACCGACAGGATCGTATCAGACGGCATCTGGAGCGGTAGTAAAAAAACACTCATTGATGATCTCAGGCTTGGTTTATATTTCTTTGAAGTAATTGACAAGGAGTCAAAGGTACTTCTTTATTCACGTGGGTTTGCAAGTATTTTTGGCGAATGGCAGACTATTCCTGAAGCAGGTGAGAAATGGGGTACTTTTCATGAATCGCTGAGGTTACCATGGCCAAATAAGCCTGTGACTGTTATTTTTAAAAAACGGGATGCTTCCAACAATTTCAGTACAATCTGGACTACAGATATTGACCCGGCTTCGAGGCAGGTAAACCCTTCCGATATTATTCATACAAATAAGGTTGATATTATTACCGATAACGGAGCTGCCGATCAGAAAGTTGACCTGGTTATCCTCGGTGACGGTTATTCGAAAGAGGAGATGGAAAAATTCAGAAAGGATGCGACACGGCTTGCAGGTTACCTGATGAAAGCTGAACCATTTAAATCGCACAGTACAGATTTTAATATCAGGGCAATAGAAACACCTGCAGGGTCTTCGGGTGTTAATAAACCGCACCATGGAGTATTTCGACGCACGCCATTGACAGTTCATTACAGCAGTTTTGATTCCGAAAGGTATGCTCTGTCCTATGATAACCGGACCATAAGAGATGTTGCATCTGAAGTGCCTTACGATCTGATGGTTATACTGGTTAATGAAAGAACTTACGGTGGTGGTGGTATTTATAATTTATACACGACAGTTGCGGCAGATAATAAATTCTCGGAATATATTATGATACACGAGATGGGCCATCATATTGCAGCTCTTGCCGATGAATATTACACATCATCGGTTGCTTATGAAATTCCTGAAGTAAAGGTCGAGCCCTGGGAAACAAATATTACAGCTATGTTCGATAAAAATAATCTGAAATGGAAAGACCTTGTTGAGACCGGCACACCGGTGCCAACGCCCTGGAACAAAGAGGAGTTTGACAAGTCCGGCTATTCAATTCAGAAAGAACGTGACAGTCTTCGGGCCGCGATGGTACCTGAAACAGTTATGGAAGAGCTGTTTACGCGCCAGATGAACAAGGAGAACGACTACTTTGCAAAAGAGCAATACAGGGAAAAGGTTGGCGCATTTGAAGGAGCAGGTTACCTTGCCAAAGGTCTCTACCGCCCTCAGGTAGATTGTATAATGTACACGCGGCACCTGGTGTTCTGCAAGGTATGCAGCAGGTCGATCGGGGATGTTATTGATCAGTATGTGAAGTAAGGGCTCAACGGCTCAACGGTACGATTGATTATAAGACAAAAGACCTCCACCTTCTCTAAAGCTACGGCGGGCGAAGAAAGTCACAAGACAAAAGTATGTCGGAATATTGGGAATCACGGTTTAAGAATGAAGGAGCAATGTGGAAATTTGAACCATCAGATTCCGCACTATTGACTATGGAAATCTTTAAAGCCAATAAGATTAATAAAATTCTTATTCCCGGAATCGGCTATTGCAGAAATGCCAGACTATTCTGCAAAAACGGGTTTGAAGTAACAGGAATTGAGATTTCCGGATCAGCTATTGCCCTGGCGAAAGAATGCGGATTGAATTGCAAAATTCACCATGGTTCAGTGATTTCCATGCCATTTGATACTGAACGATATGACGGGATATTTTGCTATGCCCTTATCCATGTATTAAATAAAAGTGAACGTCGTAAATTCCTGGTATCGTGTAATAATCAATTGAAAAAGAATGGAATAATGATTTTCATTGTGGCTTCAAAACAAACGGGTTTATATGGGAGTGGCAAATATCTCAGCAAAGACCGGTATGAAATTTCAAAAGGATTAAAAGTATTCTTTTATGATTCAGAATCGGTATCGGAAGAGTTTGGAAGTTTCGGGATTGTTGAAGAAAATGATATAGAAGAACCAATTAAATATATGGAAGGCTATGAGCCGGTGAAGCTTAAGTATGTGATTTGTAAAAAGAAATAAGAAAATGCTTTTAATAATGCTGATTCATAAACCGGCTACATGCCAAATTTATTTCTGAGTTTTTGCCCAGGGAAATTGTCTGTCGCTTCGTTTCTGCACAATGACCCCTCCTCAACCTATCAACCCATCAACCCATCACCCCATCACCCCATCACCCTGGCAACCGTTACAATGCAAAACGAACGCTGATAACGCAGATTGCTTATGATCAAATATGATTTTTTATCTGTGAATATCATAATAATCAGCGTCATCAGAGTTCTAAAGATTGAATACCATGAAAAAAGAGAACAAATCTGAAGCCCATCGCCCAAAACCTGCGGAGCCCATTCCAATCATTTCCTGGCTATTCACCGATGACGGCGGAATTGCCAACCTTAACATTGGAGAAGAGTATGAAGATTATTGTGTACATGAGAAACTCTGCCGACAAACTTTACAACCTGGTCGAAAATCTGCTGAAATGGGCGGTAATGCAGCGTGGCTTAAATGGCTGATGCAGACATTTTCGAAGGAGTGAAGCGTAATTTGATTTTCAATGAGGTCAAGTTTACTCCCAAAGGTGGAAGTATAACTGTTTCGGCAAAGTCAGTTTCCGGCAAATGGGTTGAAAATTTCTTGAGCAAAACCCTCATTATCTCATTTGACATGGGAGAATTATTAATAGCTAAGTTGGGGATAAAACCTGGGTTGATGGGTTGATAGGTTGACTTCATGCCGCATTTTTCATTTTTCACTTTTCCCGGGAAAGCTTATTTAATTTAATGGTTTAAAATTGGTTTTCCGGGAAAAATATGTATTTTTGTAATGGCTATTAAGATAATGGCAGTTACAAAAAAAGAGATGAAATTCTATGACAGAAAAGAGGAGATAGCGGTACTTAATCGTAATCGGGAGCAATCTGGAAAGAGTTCTTGTTTTACTGTAATGATTGGTCGGCGCAGAATTGGCAAAACATATCTCCTGTTGGAGTCGGTGAAAGAACAAAAATATCTCTATCTGTTTGTTTCACGCAAGAGCGAAAATTTGCTTTGTGAGGAATTTCAGAAAGATGTCCGCGAGGTCTTGGGTTTGCAAATATTTGGTTCTATTTCAACGTTCCGCGACCTTTTCGAGCAGTTGATGATCTTTGCTGTCAGAGAACATTTTACATTGATTATAGATGAATTTCAGGAATTTGATCATGTAAATCAATCAATTTTCAGCGATATCCAGCAACTGTGGGATAAGTATAAAGACAAAGCGAAGATTAATTTTATAGTCTGTGGTTCGATTTATTCCCTGATGATGAAGATTTTTGAAAGCAGAAAAGAAGCGTTATTTGGTCGTCTTACTTCAAAGCTGATATTAAAGCCGTTCCCGGTGAGCGTGATGAGAGAAATCCTCGGTGACTATAACTCCGGTTATACCCCCGAAGATCTGCTTTGCATGTACATGATAACGGGAGGCGTTGCAAAGTATATCACTCTGCTTGTCGAGGCAGGTGCGGTAACCGTTGCTACTATGTTAGAAATGGTTACACGTGCTGATTCGCCATTTCTGGGGGAAGGCAAAGATCTTCTGGTATCGGAATTTGGCAAAGACTATGGTACTTATTTTTCTATTTTGCAATTGATCGCTTCTGGTAAAACAATGCAAAGCGAAATAGATTCAATTATTGGCAAAAATACGGGAGCCTACCTCGCGAATCTCGAAAAAGAGTATTCGCTTATTACCAGGAACAAGCCAATGTTCGCAAAGCCGGAAAGTCGTAAGGCCCACTGGAGTATCATTGATAATTATTTACGTTTCTGGTTTCGGTTCATTTTCCCCAATCAGTCGTTCGTTGAGTTAGGTAAATACGATATGTTACGGGCGTATATCGGGAATAACTATGAGCAGTATAGTGGTTTGATTCTTGAAAAATATTTTCGGGATAAAATCGCTGAAAATGAGCGTATATCTGAAATCGGTAGCTACTGGGATAACAAGGGGGAAAACGAGATAGATGTGATTGCTCTTAATAGCCTTGATAAAAAGGCTATTATTGCTGAGGTCAAGCTCAATCCAAAAAAACTTAATATGACAATCCTTGAGGGAAAGGTAAAGACGATAAATAAGGAGTTGGCAGAATATACCATCAGTTTGCTTGGCCTGTCTATGGAAGATATGTAAACAGAAAGTGACTGTTATCACCTGTACCGCATAGGGTTAAAGGCATCGGCATAATTTGATAATTTGATAATTTGATAATTTGATAATTTGATAACACTTTACAGACTTTAAGGACTTTATAGACTTTACGGACTTTACTGACTTTTCTTCATGCAATATTTTATAGCTTATTTTGCTTAAATGCAAAAAAGAAATAATTAATTTTGTAAAAAACAAGGATATGAATATTAAGACTGAAAAACTGGGTTTGATAGAATGGTTATCAACGCTAAATGATGTCGCAATTATTGAAAAACTTAGATTAATCAAAGAGGACTATTCAAAATCAAAAGATTGGTGGGACGCGCTGAAAAAAGATGAGCTTGAATCGATTGAAAGAGGACTTCAAGACCTTGAAGACGGAAAAATTCATTCTCATGAAACAGCCAGAAAAGTATATGAAAAATACTTATAAGATAATCTGGACTGATGAAGCGTACAAAAACCTGCAATATATTGTTAACTACCTTGAGGAATTCTGGACTTCAAGGGAAATAAGAAAATTTGCAAAACTTCTTGATAAACAACTTATTCTAATTACAAAAAATCCATCACTTTATCCATATTCAAATAAAGCCGGACAGATACGTAAATCTGTCCTTACTAAGCAAATTACACTTTATTATAAAGTAACAGGTATAGAAATTTACCTGATTACATTATTTGATAGCCGGCAAAGTCCGGACAAACTGAAATTGGATTAAGGCACGAACCATAAGATAATTTGAAAATGATGACTCTTTACAGCCTTTAAGGACTTTATGACTTTACGGACTTTACAGACTTTTCAAATCTATCAGAGTAGAATCTGGAATCTTAACACTGTATTTGTAAATAAACTCCGGGTCTAAGTCTGCTTCATTTTCCCATTCGATTGTATCAAAGCTTACTTTAACGGTATTAAATATTGCCAAATCCCTCAGTTCCTTAAATATTCCTTTATTCAGATATGGATTCATATCTAACTGACGCATTTCTCCATTCTCAAATGTAAGAATCAATTGATAATTATTGCCAACTGCTACATTCTTTACTCCTAAATACATAACTATTTATTTTAAAGGTTCAATCGGAAAAGGTTTGTCCCCATTTTGGCATAATTCCCAATCTGCAATTAATTCTTCCTTATGAATCTCAATCCATGCAATTACCAATCGAACTTGTTTGGGTGGCAGCTCTCCATTTATTATATCGCAGTTTTGAATGTTTATTACCGCTTTAAAGTTCTGATAATATGCATGAATATGAGGCGGATTATGTTCTTTTGGAGCGTAATACATTCGAATAATAATTCCGAAAAACATCGATAATGTCGGCATAATCATTTATTTTCTACAAAATTACCAATCCCTCCTGTTTTAAACAAATCTTACCGGGCATATTAATCTTCAAGCTTCAAAACAATTACATATTCCCAGAATGTTATGATTTGAAAATGATGTATAATTTGATAATTTGATAATTTGATAATTTGATAATTTGAAAATGATGACTCTTTACAGACTTACAGACAATAAATTACATTACTGTTTTTGTCCGAAGAAAATGATCAATTGTTGCTGCTGCTTTTCTGCCTGAAGCAATAGCATTTACAACGAGACTTGCCCCACTTACAGAATCACCGGTTGCAAATACTTTTTGAAGGCTGGTCAAATGGTTTTCATCTACCTTGATATTTCTTCGGTGATCAAGTTCCAGTTCCAGCTCCGACAGCAATCCATCGAGTACAGGATGAACGAATCCCATCGCCAGCAATACCAAATCAGCATTAATTATCCTGCGGGTTCCGGCAACAGGTTCCATTGTATATCGTCCGTATCTGCTATTCCAATCAACATCTTCTACCTCAACCCCGGTAACATGGTTTTCAGCTCCAATAAATTTTACTGCTGAAAGGCTCCAGAATCTTTCACAACCTTCCTCATGCGAAGTGGTTGTCTTCAATACTTTTGCATAATATGGCCAGGGATTATTATCTGGACGGGTCAAAGGTGGTTTGGGAAGTATTTCAATCTGAGTAACGCTTTCCGCCTTTTGCCGGATGGAGGTGCCAACGCAATCTGAACCCGTATCGCCACCTCCGATAACAAGTACCTTTTTACCCTCTGCAGTTATGAAGTTATTGTTTGCGGTAAGCTGTCCGGCATTAACCCTGTTCTGCAGGATAAGAAAATCCATGGCAAAATGTATTCCGGCAAGCTCCCTTCCCTCTGCAATTAAGTTGCGCGGTTGGGTTGCCCCGACAGCTATACAGATGGCATCAAATTGTTCAAGGAGATCTTTTCCTGAAATATCTTTGCCAACATTTATTCCTGTTCTTATAATAAGTCCTTCCTTCATCATCAGGTTGAGGCGCCGGTCAATTGTGGCTTTGCTTAGTTTAAAATCGGGAATGCCATATCTCAATAAACCGCCGGCTTTTTCATCTTTTTCAAAGAGCGTTACCAGATGACCTGTTTTATTTAAAAGGTCAGCAGCAGCCATCCCGGAAGGGCCGCTACCGATGATAGCAACTTTTTTTCCTGTTCTGGTTTTAGGAGGAGAAGGCTTAATATAACCTTCTGAAAATGCTTTTTCAACTATGGCAACTTCATTTTCCCTGATAGTTACCGGTTCCTGGCTGATATTCAGCACACAGGCATGCTCACAGCTTGCAGGGCATATTCTTCCGGTAAACTCCGGAAAGTTATTGGTGGCTGTCAACCTCAGATAAGCGCTTTTCCAGTCACCCTTATAAAGCAGGTCATTCCAATCAGGGATCAGATTCTCAACAGGGCAGCTCCAGTGACAAAACGGAACCCCGCAATCCATGCACCTTGAAGCCTGAAGCATTCTGTCTTCGCTGTTCAGTACCTGCTCAACCTCACTAAAGTCGCAAATTCTTTCGTGAAGTGATCTGTTACCAGCATTCTTTCTTTTTATTTTTAAGAATCAGGTTACATCAGCCATAATATCATTTTATAAATTGGTTCTGGGTTCTGGGTTCTGGGTTCTGGGTTCTGGGTTATCGTTAGAGCACTGCGCCCTGAGCACTGAGCCCTGAGCCCGCCGCCTTAACTGGCACTTATCTCAAGATCAAGCTCAACATCCGCAATTTTCTTCCTTATCTCTTCAAGTTTCTGTTCCTGCTGAACCTTCTTGTAATCATAAGGAATAACTTTAATGAACATGGGAATGTATTTTTCAGGTTCATCGAGAATCATTTTTGCCTTTTTGCTATTGGTAAACTTGTGATGGCGCGAAATAAGCTCAGTAAGTTCATTAACATCGCCATAATCTTCTACAAGTGATAACTCAACCATTCCCATGTTGCAATAATAATCAAAATCACCATTCTCATTAAATACGTATGCAATTCCTCCGCTCATTCCGGCGGCAAAGTTACTTCCGGTTGTGCCTAGTACAACCACACGCCCCCCTGTCATATATTCACAGCAATGGTTACCAACGCCCTCAACAACAGCAATGGCGCCGCTGTTTCGCACCCCAAAACGTTCACCGGCGACACCTGAGATAAATATTTCGCCTCTTGTAGCTCCATAAAGAACAGTATTACCGATTATTATGTTTATATCAGATTCAAAGGTAGAACCAACAGGAGGCACAACTATGATCCTTCCCCCGGAGAGTCCTTTGCCGAGGTAATCATTTGATTCACCCTCAAGATGAAGCTCTACACCAGGTGAGAGAAAAGCTCCAAAGCTCTGACCGGCTGAGCCCTGAAACATGCATCTGATAGTTCCGTCAGGCAGTCCCTCTGAACCATAAAGTGTTGCAATTTTTCCTGATAGCATGGCTCCCGTAGTTCTGTCTGTATTGTGGATGTGCCTCTTGATTACAATGGGTTGTTTATCTGAAATGGCTTTTTCAGCCTCTTTTATCAACTCTATATCAAGGATGTGCTCAATTTTGTGGTCCTGTATATCAACACAATGCATGGAATTTGTGGCTGATTCCCCTGGTAAGTGAAGCAACCCGCTAAGATCTATGTTTTTTATCTTCCAGTGATTCACATCAGGATTTCTTTCCAGGAGATCAAACCGGCCAATTATATCATCCATCTTTCTGTAACCAAGTTCAGCGAGGTATTCGCGTACCTCTTCTGCTAAAAATCTGAAGAAAGTAACAAGGTTATCAGCTTTTCCCCGAAATCGTTTTCTGAGTTCGGGATTCTGTGTTGCAACACCAACCGGACACGTGTTGAGGTGACATTTACGCATCATAACACAACCCAGGACGATAAGAGCAGAGGTTGAAAAACCAAATTCCTCAGCGCCCATTAATGCGGTCATTATTATATCTTTCCCGCTTTTTAACTGGCCATCGGCCTGAAGGATAACTTTCCTGCGAAGGTTATTCATTACAAGTGTCTGTTGTGTTTCTGCAAGACCCAGTTCAAGCGGTAATCCCGCGTGTTTGATTGATGATGAAGGACTGGCTCCCGTTCCACCCTCATAGCCACTTATCGTAATTAGGTCAGCGCCTGCTTTGGTAACACCTGCAGCAATAGTGCCAACCCCGCTCTCTGAAACCAGTTTCACACTGATCTTTGCCTTAGGGTTGACATTCTTAAGGTCGAAAATTAGTTGCGAAAGATCTTCAATTGAATAAATATCATGGTGAGGTGGCGGTGAGATAAGGGTAATACCTGGTATAGAATATCTTGTTTTGGCAATGATCTTATCAACTTTATGTCCGGGGAGCTGACCGCCCTCTCCTGGTTTTGCCCCCTGTGCAATTTTAATCTGTATCTCATCAGCATTAACGAGATAATCAGTTGTTACGCCAAACCGGCCGCTTGCCACCTGTTTTATAGCGCTTCTTACACTATCGCCGTTTTCGAGAGGTATAAAACGGATCGGATCTTCACCTCCCTCGCCTGTATTGCTACGGCCACCAATCCGGTTCATCGCAATAGCAATCGTTTCATGAGCTTCGCGGCTGATTGAACCGTACGACATTGCTCCTGTTACAAACCGCTTCATTATATTCTCGACCGGCTCAACTTCCTCAAGAGGTATGGGATTGTTTCTCATTCTTAAAAGTCCTCTGATAAACCCCGGACTTGCCGTATCGGCATTTACCCGTTTACTGTACTCTTTGAATTTATTATAATCACCTGTTTTAGTGCTCCACTGAAGCAGAGAAATTGTTTCCGGATTCCATGCATGATGTTCACCAAGTTTTCTGTATGAATAGACCCCCTCGGTAAGTATCCCCAGGTGTTGTTCCTCAATAAATGCCTTTCGGTGAGGGATAAGAACCTCTTCTGCAATTTCATTCATTCCGATACCTCCAATTCTTGAGATTGTTCCGGCAAAGTATTTGTCTATTACATCAGAGTGAATACCGACTGCTTCAAATATCTGCGATGATCTGTAACTCCTGAGTGTACTGATTCCCATCTTAGACATTATCTTAAGGATACCTTTATTGACAGAAGTGACATAATTCTCTTCAGCTCTCTGATAATCGAGTTGAATTGCTTTTTCTTTAACAAGTTTGTCGATAATGGCAAAACTCATATATGGATTGATAATGCTGGCCCCATAGCCAAACAACAGGGCAAAATGCATTACCTCGCGAGGCTCTGCCGATTCAACAACTATATCGATTTGCATCCTTTTGCGCGTTCTGATCAGGTGATGGTGAACGGCTGATACAGCCAGCAAGGATGGTATAGGTGCGATACTTTCATTGATACCGCGGTCAGAAAGAATGATATAATTTTTTCCTTCATCGACAGCTCTTTCCGCATCAATACATAATTGTTCCACAGCGTTTTGTAATCCTTCAGCACCTTTCACGGCATCAAAATGTAACAACAGGTTTGCAGCTGAAAATCCTTTGTATCTTAAATTTTTAACTACCTGGAAGTATGTATTTGAAATAACAGGATTTCTGAACCGCACCATTTTGACATGATCGGGTGATGTTTCCAGAAGGTTCTGTTGCAACGAACCCAGAAAACCTGAAAGAGTCATTACCAGCTCCTCTCTTATAGGATCGATAGGCGGGTTTGTTACCTGTGCAAATAACTGTTTGAAATAGTTGAATAACCTGTAATGTATTCTTGAGAGTACAGCAATTGGTACGTCGTTGCCCATTGAACCAATTGGTTCTTTTCCGGTGGCAGCCATCTCTTTTATGATCCTGTCGGTATCTTCAAGTGAGTAGTTGAAGGATGTTATATATTTATTGTATTGATCTCCTATTTCAGGGGTCTCCTGATGACCGGTTTCAATCTCTTCGAGGTTGACCATATTCTGCTGAATCCATTGTCCATAAGGATATTCTGCTGCCAGTTGGGCTTTTAACTCCTTATCATAGAAAATTTTGCCGGCTTCGGTATCAACAAGAAGCATTTTCCCGGGTTTCAACCGTCCTTTTTCCCGGATCTCTTCAGGGGCAAAGGTCTGAACACCTGCTTCAGAACCCATCACTATCAGATCATTTGTTGTAATTAGGTATCTCGATGGCCTGAGACCGTTCCTGTCGAGCATTCCGCCTATATACCGGCCATCGGAAAAAATAAGTGAAGCCGGGCCGTCCCATGGTTCCAGAAAAGTAGAGTGATAATGATAGAATGCCCTCAATTCGGGAGAGATAGGATTCTTGGCATTAATAGATTCGGGTATAAGAACTGACATTGCATAAGGAAGTGATTTACCGCTCATAATAAGAAATTCCAATACATTATCGAGAGAGGCCGAATCGCTTTTGCCAGGTTCAATTATCGGGTATAATCTTGAAAGATCACCAAGTTTGTCGGATTTAAGGATTGATTCTCTTGCTTCCATCCAGAAGCGGTTGCCTTTGATTGTGTTGATCTCACCGTTATGGCCAAGCATCCTGAATGGCTGGGCAAGATCCCAGCTTGGAAAGGTATTGGTACTGAAACGGGAATGTACCAGAGCTATGGCGCTTTGTAAACGCTCATCATTCAGGTCGAGAAAGTACTCTCCAAGTTGAACGGATGTAAGCATCCCTTTATATACAAGCGTTTTTGTGGAAAGGCTGGGGATGTAGAAAAAACTCTTCTGTTTCAGATCCGAATTACGGATTATATTTTCAGTTCGCTTCCTGATGATATATAATTTACGCTCAAGATCTTCCTGGATAATATCAGCTCCTAGAAGAATTTGCAGGATACCGGGTTCAGCAGCTCGTGCTATTTCTCCAATCACAGAATTATCGCGTGGTACTTCGCGAAAACCAATCAGATTAACTTCTTCTTCCCTGATAACATTAAGCAATATCTCGCGGCACTTTAATGCATCAGAGTTATCCTGGGGAAAGAAAATCAATCCTGTTCCAAACTGCCCCTCCGGAGGCAATGAATAGCCCTGAATCAGATAAAAGTCGCGCGGAACCTGTATCAGAACACCGGCGCCATCGCCTGTTTTGCTATCGGCTCCTTCAGCGCCCCGGTGAGCCATGTTCGTGAGTATATCAAGCCCCTTCCTGATAATTGAATGTGATTTTTTCCCTTTAAGGTGTGCAACAAACCCGATTCCGCAATTCTCGCGCTCAAATTCCTGCCGGTATAGTCCCTGCTGCTGTGGCCGTTCTGTTTTCATAATATTTTCCTAACGTTTCTTTTTTCTGCTATTTACACAAAAAAAACCGTTCTCTGTTTTTCCAGAGAACGGCTATCCTTAATCCAATGCCAAACACCATTCTCGTTAAGTTCCATTTAACCTTTTAAGCAGGCGCAGTGATATTATGGATACAAAAATATTCATTTATGTTAATAATTTCCTGCAAATATAGTAGTTATTCTTTCAAACTATCGCAAATATCAATATAAATATTAATAAATAAATAAATAATTATATAGGATTTTTGTGTTACCTTGTGATTCTTTTTATCGTCAGCATAGGATCTGAATATTCTTAATCCAATTGATAGATTTACATGGAAAATCCTAAGAACCTGATAATTGTAATATTCGGAGCATCAGGCGATCTGGCCTCAAGGAAGCTTATCCCTGCAATATTCTCCCTGAAATCTCAAAGACTCATGCCCGAGAAGTATGCAATTCTGGGAATTGGCAGAACGAAAATTACAACTGAAGAATTCAGAAAAAAAATGAGTGATGCTATAGTCTCTTTCTCTGAGGAAAAGGTTACTGATAAAAATCTTATTGCAGATTTTTCTGAAAATCTTTTTTATCTTTCTATTGATAATGCTTCCGAGAGGGGATATTCGGAGATGAAAGCATATTTGAAAGAGCTTGATGAAAAATCAGGTATTGGCGGTAACTATATCTTTTACATGGCTACTCCTCCTGTCATGTATCAGACCATTGCAGTGAATCTTGCTAAAGCCGGTCTGAGTGATCAGCATAACGGCTTCAGAAGGGTTATAATTGAGAAGCCCTTTGGTTATGATCTTGAATCGGGACGAAATCTTAACAATACATTGCATGAACTTATATCTGAGGAACAGATTTTTAGAATCGATCACTATCTCGGAAAGGAAACTGTTCAAAACCTGCTTGTTACAAGATTTGCTAATGGTATATTCGAACCATTATGGAACAGGAATTATATTGACCGGATTGAGATCACATCTGCAGAAAGCATCGGTGTTGAGGAGAGAGGTGGTTATTACGATTCTTCCGGTGCTCTCAGGGATATGGTTCAGAATCATCTTCTTCAGATGGTTGGACTGACGGCAATGGAACCTCCTTCATCTCTCGATGCAAATGCAATCCGTAATGAAGTATTAAAGGTTTTTCAATCCTTACAACCGATAAGAGAGGAAGATGTACCAAAGCAGGTAATCAGGGGGCAATATACCGGATCATTAATTCGTGGTGAATGTGTCACCGGGTACAGGTACGAAAAGGGTGTTGCTAATAATTCAAGAACTGAAACTTATGTCGCGGTAAAATTTTTTATAAATAACTGGAGATGGGGCGGAGTTCCATTCTATATCCGTACAGGTAAAAGACTGCCCACCCGTGTGACAGAAATTGTCATCCATTTCAAGCAAACACCTCACCACCTGTTTCAAAGGGAATCCGGAAAATTATCAGCCAATCAGCTTATAATACGTATTCAGCCTGACGAGGGTATCCTGCTTAAATTTGATATGAAAGAACCGGGGGCAGGATTTAACGTAAAGAATGTAAATATGGATTTCCATTATAAAGATCTGGCAAACACACGGGTACCTTCTGCTTACGAGAGATTATTGCATGATGTAATGCTTGGTGACTCGACTCTGTTTTCCCGCGATGATGAAGTTGAAACTGCCTGGAAGTTCCTGGAGCCTATTCAACGGGCATGGGCAACTAACCCTGCAATAAAAGTGTTTGGTTATCCGGCAGGAACATGGGGCCCCGAACATGCTAACGATCTCATTGAAGGGGATGGACTAACATGGAGGTACCCCTGCAAGAACCTTGCTGATGATGAGTTGTATTGTGAGTTATAGTACCAAAAATTATTAGAAAAAGTCCATTGACACGAAAATTTCCTGCATCTCATTTTATTCCACTTTATGGTGAACACAGATGGCTCATAGATGTTGAGGCAGACAGGTTATTATTAGGAGTCGCGAGTAATCAAAATATCAACACGAAAGAAATCAAATGATTTTTCATATATTTGAAATACCTTTACATTAACTAAAAACAGGTTGCCATGTCACACGAAAAAGCTAAAGAACAGACAAAGAACAAGAAAGAGCCGACGAAAAATCTGAAAGAAAAACGCCTTGCAAAAAAGGCTAAAAAAGAAGAAAAAAAGAGACAATAAAAAAAGCCCCGTCTCGCGGGGCTTTGAATAATAAATCTTTGTATGGATAAACTAAGCTAGTCTTACATCTACTGCATTAATTCCTTTTTTGCCTTCCTGAAGTTCAAATGTAACTTCATCATTCTCTTTAATCTGATCTTTCAGACCAGATACGTGTACAAAATATTCATTATCCGAATCTGCATCTTTAATGAATCCGAATCCTTTTGATACGTTGAAAAATTTCACTGTTCCTTTGTTCATTTTATTCTGTTTTTAAATTAATGGCGCAAGCTACATAATTAATTTGAAATAATCCAAATTATTTTTAAAAATCTGATATTTGACTGATTTTCCTGCCTGAATAATGGTTTTTTATCACATAAATTCATCTTATTTTAATATCATTGTAAAAAACACATTTATTTCTGACTTTTGCGGACTGAGAGAATAAGGAAAAATAACTGATCATGAGAAAATGGCGGGTTGAAGATTCGGCTGAATTATATAATATAAACGGATGGGGTGTTGATTACTTTTCCATAAACGAAAAGGGAAACGTGATCGTTACTCCTCAGAAGAACGGAGCATCAGTTGATCTGAAGGATCTGCTCGATGAGCTCATTCTGTCGGATGTCTCCACTCCTGTGCTGGTTAGGTTTCCTGATATACTGGATGACCGGATAAAAAGTATATCGAAGTGTTTTAAATCGGCCTCTGAGGAGTACGGGTACAAAGCTCAGAACTTTATTATTTATCCGATTAAAGTCAATCAGATGAGGCCTGTTGTTGAGGAGATTGTAAGTCACGGGAAAAAATTCAACATCGGTCTGGAAGCCGGATCAAAGCCGGAGCTTCATGCTGTAATTGCCATCAATACTGATCCTGAGTCGCTTATTATCTGCAACGGGTACAAGGATGAAGATTATATTGAACTTGCTCTTCTGGCTCAGAAGATGGGTAAAAGAATATTTCTTGTGGTTGAAAAACTAAATGAACTGAAACTTATAACATCAATTGCAAAACGGCTGAAGGTTAAGCCGAATATTGGGATCAGGATTAAGCTTGCCAGCGTGGGAAGTGGCAAATGGGAGGATTCAGGAGGAGATATCAGCAAATTCGGTCTGACATCAAGTGAGTTACTGGAGGCAATAGATTTCATCGAGAAAAACAAGATGAGGGAATGTGTCAGGCTAATCCATTTTCACATCGGAAGCCAGGTTACAAAAATTCGCCGGATTAAAATAGCGCTGCGCGAGGCTTCTCAGTTTTATGTTCAGCTTCGTAAGATGGGTTTTAATGTGGAATTTGTAGATATTGGCGGTGGTCTGGGTGTCGATTATGATGGTACAGGATCCTCAAACAGTGAAAGCAGTGTTAATTATAATATTCAGGAGTATGTTAATGACTCCATAAGCACTTTTGTTGATGCAAGCAATAAAAATAATATTCCGCATCCAAATATCATTACCGAATCAGGCCGTTCACTTACTGCCCATCATTCCGTGCTGATATTTGAGGTTCTTGAAACTACAACTCTTCCTTCATGGGATGCTGAAGATCTTATTAATGAACATGACCATGAACTTGTGAAAGAACTTTACCCGCTATGGGACGACTTCAATCAATCAAGGATGCTGGAGACATGGCACGATGCCCAGCAGATAAGGGAAGAGGCTCTTGACCGGTTTAGTTTTGGACTTATTGATCTTAAAACGCGGGCCCAGATAGAACGTCTCTTCTGGTCCATTGCGCGAAAAGTTTATCAGATGGCCAACATAACGAAGCATGTGCCGGAGGAGTTGCGCCAGATTTCAAGGATACTCTCTGACAAATATTTCTGTAATTTTTCACTTTTTCAATCACTTCCTGATGCATGGGCCATAGATCAGATATTCCCGATAATGCCTATTCACAGACTTAATGAAGAACCTTTACACCATGCCACAATCCAGGATATGACCTGCGACTCTGACGGTAAGATCGACAACTTTATCTCTACACGCAATTCATCACACCATCTCCCGGTTCACTCTTTAAGAGGTAAAGAGCGATATTATCTGGGCGTGTTCCTTGTAGGCGCTTACCAGGAGATACTGGGTGACCTGCACAACCTGTTCGGCGATACTAATGCCGTGCATGTTTCAGTTGATGAAAACGGGTATAAGATTGATCAGGTAATTGATGGAGAGACAGTTGCGGAAGTGCTGGATTATGTTCAATACAACTCGAAAAAAATGGTACGTACAGTTGAATCGTGGGTTACATCCTCTGTTAAGGCCGGTATTATTACACTCGAGGAGGGTAAAGAGTTTCTGTCAAATTACCGTTCAGGTCTTTACGGATATACTTATCTTGAATAATATGATGGATTAATTTTTTGTCATTTCTTTTAGTGATTGAAAGAAATAGTTTTTAACTTGGAATCTTAAATTTTAAATTTACGGATCGTTAGTTAATAACCTTATTAATTAGTTATACTATGAACAACGGAAACTTTGATTTTAATGCGTTTATTAAGGAATCAAAAGATATCCTTTTAAATCCGAAATTGTACTTCGCTACCATGAAAACCACGGGAGGTATGACTGAACCTTTGATTAAGGCAGTAATCTATGGCGCTATTGCAGGCGCAATATCATTCCTCTGGAGTCTTCTCAAAATTGGCGTTATAGGTGGCAGTATATTTGGTGGCGCTATTGGTATAAAGGCTTTTGTCTGGTCTGTTGTTGGCGCTGTTATCGGATTATTTATCGGTGCAGTAGTTTTACTCGTTATTTCTTCAATTTGCAAGGGGAGTACCGATTTTGAGGCTAATGTAAGAGTTACAGCAGCTGTAATGGTTGTAATGCCCGTTTCTGCATTCTTTGGATTTGCTACCGGAATTAATCTTTACCTTGGATTAATCATTGGACTGGTTGTTAATATTTTTGCATTATGGCTTCTTTACAATGGACTTGTTGAGTCTCTTAAAACAAGCGTGGAGACCACAAAAATTGTGATGTACGTTCTGATTGCACTTATTGTTGTGATGACGTTGGTAGGACTTGGAACGACAAGAAGGGCTGCCCAGTATTTTGATAAATCTGATATGAAAGAGCTTATGAAGGATTTGAAGAAAAATTAGGTCTGTTGATTGAATAATACAACGCCAGGTCCGATAGATCTTCATTGAATCGGATCTGGCGTATATTTTTATGGATTAAGTGAAGTTAATAAATGACAAATAGTTATATGAAAAACTGGCTTATCTCCAGGAACATTTTTGTAGTTCTGGCATACAGGATTTTACTCATTATGCTCCTTTTCTCATTGTGCAGGATAGGATTCTTCCTGTTTAATTTTAAGATGTTCCCCGGAGTATCTTTAAGCCAGCTTATCACAATTTTAAAAGGCGGCCTTTCTTTTGATATTTCAGCTATTGTATATATCAACATTCTCCTCATCCTTTTACATATCCTTCCACTTGAAATTCGATACCGTGATATTTACCAGACAATTCTTAAATATCTTTACTTTGTTACTAACGGTCTGGCGCTTGCAATGAACGGGATGGATTTTGTCTATTACAGGTTCGTAGATAAAAGAGCCACGGCAGATGTTTTCAAAACTTTTGAGCATGAGACAAATCTAATAAAATTATTCTTCAGGTTCCTGTTTGATTACTGGCCGGCAACCCTTTTCTCTCTTTTTATGTGGTTCCTGATGGTTTACCTATATATTAAGGTCAAAACAGAAAAACCAAGACCGGCTAATAAAATCGGCTATTATGTGGTAAACATCCTTATGATACCTTTAATTATAGCCCTGGTTATTGGAGCTGCACGAGGTGGGTATAAACATTCAACCCGGCCCATAACAATCAGCAACGCTGCACGTTATGTCGAAACCCCACGCGATGTTGCCATTGTTCTGAATACCCCTTTCAGTTTCTTCAGAACCTTTGACAAAAAAGCGTTGGTTAAATATGAATTTTTTGATGAGAATAAGCTAAATACACTTTATAATCCTCACTATATCCCGGTTCCATCAAAACCTTTCTCCAATGATAATATAGTAGTAATTATCCTCGAGAGCTTTGCCAGGGAGTATATAGGATCGCTGAACCAACATCTGGATGGAGGTAAGTACGAGGGTTACACACCATTTATAGATTCTCTTATTAAGGTTAGTCTTACCTTTGATGTTTCAATTGCGAACGGTAAGAAGTCAATAGATGCAATGCCTTCAATTCTGGCTTCTGTACCTTCGCTCGAAACTCCATATACAATTTCGCATTATGCCAATAATCAGATTAACGGACTTCCTGAATTACTAAAGAAGAAGGGTTACTATTCTGCTTTTTTTCATGGCGCTCCAAACGGATCGATGGGATTTGATTCATTTGCAAAAGTTGCAGGATTTGATGACTATTTCGGGCTTGATCAATATCCTGAAAAAGCAGATTTTGATGGTATGTGGGGAGTATGGGATGAGCCATTCTTTAAATTCTTTGCCGGGAAACTGAACACCTTCAAACAGCCATTCTTAGCTTCTATCTTTTCCGTTTCATCGCATCATCCGTTTAAAGTTCCTGAAAAATACACGGGTAAATTTAAGAAAGGCAGGGCTCCGATTGTTGAAGTAGTAGGTTATACTGATTTTGCATTGCGCGAATTATTTGAAGAGATTTCAACCAACCCCTGGTATAAAAACACTCTTTTCGTTATTACTGCTGACCATACCAATGAGTCGATACATCCCGAATTCCAGAATAATTTTGGTTCTTACTGCATTCCGATAATATTTTTTAAACCGGGAAGCGATTTAAGAGGTATTAAGAACAAGATAGCGCAACAGATCGATATTATGCCAACTGTCTTAAGCTATCTTAATTATGATGAAGAATATATTGCCTTTGGGAATAATCTTTTAGACGAATCGCGTGAATCATTCGCCTTCAATACCAGCGGTAGTGATTTTCATCTGTATATGAAAGATCATATATTCGAAATGATTGATAATAAGCCTATTGGCCTATTTGACTATAAATCTGACCTGTTTCTTGAGAAAAACCTCATTGGCAAAAAACCCGAACTTCAATTGCTGATGGAGGAAAAACTAAAAGCTATCATCCAGAGTTATAACAGCAGACTGATTGATAATAATATGGTAGTCAATAAACACTAATAGATTTGGGCCGTGGTTTAAAACATTTCTTATCTTTGAAAAGAATTCCCTCTAAAACCCTATTAAATTATGAAATCACGTCGTCAGTTTTTTAAGTTAGCAGGAACAGGCATACTTGCAGCCGGTGTCTCCTCTGTTCATGCTTCATCCTGTATTTCCTCTTTTGTTGAAGATACAACAGATTCTTTCAGCATAGGGATGGCCGGTTATACGTTCAGGGAATTTTCTGTTGAGAAAACTATCGAAATGATGAACAGGATAGGGGTTACTAATTTATCGCTGAAAGATTTCCACATGCCAATGAACAGTACCCGGGAACAGATAAATGCAGTTTTGGAGAAGTTTAAAAGTGCAGGAATAAATGTTTATACCGTTGGTGTAGTTTATATGAAGACCCGGGAGTCTGTTGATCAGGCCTTTGAATATGCAAAAATGGCCGGAGTAAAAATGATTGTAGGCGCTCCTGATTATGAGCTTCTTCCTTATGTGGAGAAAAAGATTAATACATACGACTTCAAAATGGCAATTCATAATCATGGACCCGACAACCCTCTCTATCCTAATGCCACAGATATATGGGAACATGTTAAAGATCTTGATCCGAGAATAGGAATTTGTATTGATATCGGGCATACTATCCGCGATGGTCATGACCCGTCTGTTGATATTGAGAAATACGCCAAAAGGATCTATGACATTCACATTAAGGATGTTGATAAGGCTGCAAAAGAGGGCAAGACAGTTGAAATGGGCAGGGGAATTATCGATATCCCAAAAGTTGTTGCCACTCTCCGAAAAATTAAATACAATGGAAAATGCAGCCTTGAATTTGAAAAAGATATGAATGATCCGCTTGCAGGCATCGCCGAATCAATAGGATATTTCAAGGGGGTGATGGCTTGTAAGTAGGCAACAAACAACTGGCAACAGGAAAGAACCTGCGCCCTGAGCCCTGCGCCCTGTGCCCTGTGCTATTAGTACTTCTTCAGCAGATCAAGTAATTTGCTATCAAGTTGATGTCCGTACCAGTCTGTATATTTTATATCGGTGCGCCCTGAATCCAAAATACCAAAATCACCTCTGAAGTTCCATAGTGCATAACCGATACCATTTTTTGTAAGGATATCAACTACATCACCAAACCAGGCAAGGAATATTTCATGGGGTGTTTTTTTCCAGCAGCCACATTCCCCGCAATGTACCCCGACTCCTTTGTCTTTCAGGGCGATCCATGGTTTGTAAAATTCTTCAAGTTGTTCGCGTCCGTAATACTTTCCGTCTATTGTACCCGGCCACACAGGCGTCGGAGCCTGCGAAGGATCCTTCCAAACCCATGAAGCCTGGTAATGTGAAATAAGACCAGGCCAATACCCACGACAACTTTGGGCAATGTTAAGATCGATAAGTTCGGGGATCACGCTGTTTCCACCGCCATTACCATCAGCTATAATGAGACGATCGGGGTTAGCTGCCCTTATGACTTTGGAGGCGCTTTCAGCAACCAAACGATAAGTTTCACCAGGTACCAGCCCTTTTTTTGCGAACTGGTCATTCATGTCTTCAATGTAAGCGGGTTCGTTAAGAAGATCGAAGCTTAATTTTTCTGATGAAATGTTTTTATAGCGTTCTGCCCACATAGCCCAATGAAAATTGAAAGCATCCTGTGCCTCTTTGTCTTTCCACAGGTTGAATGGCTCGTGAAAACCTGCATTTATACAATATCCTGGTGCTCTGTGTAAGTTCAGACTCACGTGTAATCCATGCTTATGGGCCATAAATATCAGTTGATCAATCTCATCCAGAACTTTATTATCCGGTTTGTATATTTCCTCCTTTGTTATGTCTCTGGAACGGTCAAATGAAAGATACCGCGGATAGGCCATAGGTATTCTCACGAAATCGAAGCCCCAGTCTGCCATCCATTTGAAATCATTTTCGGTTGTCCTGTCTGAATCGGTATCTTCTGGCAACGATGGTGAAAAAAAATCGAGCAGGTTAAATCCTTTCCAGCGTGGCAATTTGTTTTCAAGAGGTGATGGTTGAGTAGAAAATGCACTATTTCCTGTTAATGTAAGCGCTGTGGCGGCTAAGGTGGTATTTCTAATAAAAAACCGGCGATTAATTTTATGTTCTTCCATTTCACATATAGTTTTTGTAATTATAAAATTATACTATTTTTTGGGTTTACCGGATATTTTCATACAGAATTATTTTTTTCATTACGAACCTGAATTATTCACAAATATACTTAAAGTGCTATTTTTCTTTGTGTTACTTTGTGATGTACTTAGTGTTCCTTGTGTGAGGATTGGTTCTGTATATTCCTGCATGAAAAAATTTAACAATGTGAATGGCTTTTGAATGAATAAAAAATTTGCGTAATTTGGTCGTTGATACCATCGAATATGATCATTAATATTAAGCTAAAGACTCATCAAATGAAGTATCTCATCAGTTCGGTAGCTGCATTCTCCTGCTTTTTCATATTTACAAGTTGTGCTAAAGCAGATGGCGGAAAAAATCAGATCCCGGCTAATCTTTTGATAACAAGTGATATAAGTACAGACGGAAGCGGAGCTGTAGGTTTTACAGCCAGCGCCGACAATGCTGTAACCTATGATTATGAATTCGGAAATGGTGAAGTGCAGGCGGGAACCTCCGGCATTATTACTTACAAGTACATCATAGGCGGAACTAACAATTATGATGTTACAGTGACAGCAATAAGCAGCTCAGGTCTGTCAATCAAAAAAACAGTTCAGATAACTGTTGTCGTTAGCGGTGAGCAGGGATTATTCTGGTCCGATGAATTTAATACTGACGGCGCCCCAGACCCGGCAAAGTGGGGATATGATATTGGAACCGGTTCTAATGGCTGGGGCAATTCAGAACTGGAATATTATACCGGCCGACCTGAAAATGTTATAGTCCAGGGAGGGGTGTTAAAAATAAATGCCATTAAGGAAAGTTACAGTGGTAAAGCATACACTTCTACACGAATGCTTTCAATTAATAAATTTGCTTTTACTTATGGCAAAGTTGTAGTTCGCGCTAAACTAGCGGCAGGGGTTGGTACCTGGCCCGCAATATGGATGTTAGGTAGTAATATAAGTGCAGCCGGATGGCCTGCATGCGGCGAGATCGATATTGTTGAACATCGTGGCAGTGAGCTAAACAAAATCTTCGGGACACTTCATTATCCGGGAAGATCAGGTGGAAATGCAGATGGTTACACAAAAGTCATTGCCGATGCCACTACTGAATTTCATGTCTATAAGATTGACTGGTCCACTTCTACTGTTAAAATATATGTTGATGATGAGTTATTTCATACAGTGATCAATTCCGCAAGTATCCCTTTTAATCATGATTTTTTTTTACTTATAAATTTGGCAATGGGTGGGACATTTGGTGGTACAGTAGATCCTGAATTTACAAATGCAACTATGGAGGTTGATTATATCAGGGTATATAAGTAACAGAATGTTTTATATTACTTTAAGGTTCTGTTGCAGATAATTTATTAAACATGCAGATTTATTTTGGTTATTACGACCTATTATATTATTCATTGTTAACGTATTAAACTATTTTTATGAAAAAACAAAAAAGTTCTATTTTACTTATTGCTCTAATAATTGCAATGGGTGGATTTTTAATGGGTTTTGATGCGTCAGTTATCTCCGGGGTGATAAAATTTATTGAACCCGAATTTAATCTGTCAAAAATTGAATTAGGATGGGCAGTTGCCTCTTTGTCTTTAGCGGCTACCCTGGCAATGATGTTCGCCGGGCCATTAAGTGACAGATTTGGCAGAAGAATAATTTTGAAATATGCGGCCTTGCTTTATGCATTTTCAGCTCTTTTATCGGCAGTGTCACCTTCATTTATCATTCTGGTATTCGCCAGAATGATGGCCGGTGTGGGAGTTGGCGCATCATTAATATTGGCGCCAATGTACATAGCTGAAATATCGCCACCTGAAAAGCGAGGTAAAATGGTATCTTTTAACCAATTAAATATTGTTGTTGGTATATCGGTGGCATTTTTTACCAATTATCTCATTGTCCATCTCTCTCAATCCGATGCTGCCTGGGTTGAATCATTAAAAATCAGGGAGTTTAACTGGAGATGGATGCTGGGGATCGAATTTTTTCCGGCAGTATTGTATTTTTTCTTGTTGCTATTCGTTCCACAGAGCCCCAGATGGCTGGTTATGAAAGGAAGATTTGATGAGGCATTGAATATAATGAAAAGGCTGGGTGATGAAGAAAGTGCAGTAAAAGTTATTAACGAAATAAAAGAGAATATCTTATTGGATACAGCTCCCAAAAAGAAGACGCCCGTTAAAGAGCTGTTTGTTCCGGCAATGAAGCTTGTATTGACAATAGGAATTATTGTTGCCGTTTTGCAGCAGATAACCGGGATCAATTCGGTTTTCTTTTATGCTCCGATGATATTTGAACAATCAGGAATTGGTACAGATGCTGCCTTTATACAGGCTATCCTGGTTGGACTTACCAATGTGATATTTACCATTGTAGCCATGGTATTGATTGATAAATTGGGAAGGAAACCTCTACTTGTAGTTGGCGTGACCTTTATTGCTTTGAGTATGTTCCTGTTAGCTTATGGTTTTAACGCAGCCACCTATAGCCTGACTGATGCTTCTGTTTCAAAGTTGCCTAAAGAGATAAATGCGGCCCAACTGACCCCTTTAATAAATAAAACATTTGACAGTGATACAAAATTTAAGAATGAAGTTGCTGCAATAATGGGAGCGAATGTTGAAAAGAGATATGAGTCAGAGTTCATATCTGCATCTATCAAGATGAATCCCGTATTAATTTTAATAGGTATTTTAGGTTTTGTAGCCGCCTTTGCAATATCCTTAGGGCCGGTGATGTGGGTATTATTTTCAGAACTCTTTCCTAATGCAATAAGGGGAATGGCTATCTCATTCGTGGGTTTTATTAATTCGGCGGTCAGTTTTCTGGTTCAATTGATATTCCCCTGGGAACTGGCAACGCTGGGCAGTACCGGCACATTCCTGTTATATGGCATCTTTGCCTTTATCGGGCTTCTGTTTATCGTGAAACTGTTGCCTGAAACAAAAGGAAAATCATTGGAAGAACTGGAATCAATCCTGGTAAAATCTTCCAAATAATTATAACAGAACATAATATTAACTACTAAAATATGAAAACACACAACAGGTTAGCTCTATTGGTATGTTGCACTCTAATGATCATTATTATCGTGCAATGTCTTTCAGATAAAAACAATAAAAGTGCAAAGAATAAAATTGTGCTTCCTGATTCCTGCACGATTTTGGTGCAGGCAGAAGATTTTATAGCTTCTCAGGCTGACACACCGGTAAAAGTTTATAAAAATAGCGAGGGCTTTGTTAAAACTACCGGGGGCGGCTGGCTTGAATATAAAATTTCTATACCTGCTGCCGGTCGTTACAATATTTGTCTTTTTGCCCAGACTTCAGATACTTCAAAGGTAAACTGTTGGATAGAAGACTACGTTGACAACAAGGATGGCCGGACCTATAACATCACCGGAAATATGGTGTTGCAAAGAGGTTTGGAGAATACCAATTTACAGATGGTGGAGAAGATGGGCAGCCCTCTTGATACCGGCTTGCATAATATACGAATTCATTGCGATAGCGGCGCAGTTATTTTAGATAAAATCTGTTTCTCATTAATAAAACCTCATAAAAATTCTACGAAAGTAATGAGGCAGCAGACAACAGGTAAAAAGTGGGGCCTTGTATGGAGCGATGAATTTGACGGACAGGGCTTACCTGACACAACTAAATGGACCTTTGATATTGGCAATTGGGGATGGGGCAATAACGAACTTCAATATTATACCGATAAAAAAGTTGAGAATGCCAGACAAGAAGATGGCAAACTGATTATTGAAGCAAGAAAAAATGATTCAGGTCTTCCATGGAGTTCTGCAAGGCTTACAACACGCGGGAAAGAGAGTTTCTTATACGGTAAAATCGAATTCAGAGCTAAAGTGCCTGTCGGGAGAGGAACATGGTCAGCCGGATGGTTATTGGGAGACGAATATAGAGATGAGTTATCATGGCCCTATTGTGGCGAAATTGATGTGTTGGAAAATGTGGGTTTTGAACTGGATGGAAATTCAGGAGATGGTAAAACACATGCTTCCATTCATTGCGGTGCCTACTATTTTAAATTAGGTAATCAGCCCACCTCTATTACTGTGGTGGAAAATATGAACAACACTTTCCATACCTATACCCTTGAATGGTTCCCCGATAGCATGAATATATATGTTGATGGTAATAAATATTTCAACTATCACGATGCTTCATCCAATTTGTCGTGGCCATTTAGTAAGCCACAGAACATTATTCTTAATCTTGCCATTGGCGGTGGCTGGGGTGGGGCAAAAGGAGTTGACCCTTCAATATCTTCACAAAAATTTGTCATAGATTATGTGAGGGTATATGCACTTCAGTAAAATAAAAATTATTGCCGGTTTAATTTATTCTGAATTATTTAAAAATACACTTAAAGCGCTCTTTTTCTTTGTGTTACTTTGTGATGTACTTTGTGTACCTTCG
>JBAXXU010000028.1:0-43561 GCA_037127735.1 Bacteroidota bacterium | reverse complement strand
ATACCACTGATAATTCCCGGCAGGTAAAGTTGTTCTGTCAGGGTCATCTTTTTATTTGAGACAATTTTTGATTTAGTTGTCAGTGGTCTCATTTTTCTTCAACTTTAGTCACTCCAAACTTTAGTCACTCCAAACTTTAGTCACTCCAAACTCTAGTCACTCCAAACTCTAGTCACTCCAAACTCTAGTTCACTCCAAACTCTAGTCACTCCAAACTTTTGTCACTCCAAACTCTAGTCACTCCAAACTTTAGTCACTTCACCATACAAAATAACAAACTTAGCAATTACATAACAAATTGTTCCTGAAAATAGTTATTTTTACAAGACACATCTTGTCTGATTTTAGTGGCATAAGATACTGATTTTATATTACTTACAATGAAAATAAAACACAACAAGAAACTTTTCATCATCGACACCAACGTTTTACTTCATGATTATAAATGTATTTATAATTTTGAAGAAAATGATGTCATCATTCCTATTGTTGTTCTCGAGGAGCTTGACAAATTTAAAAGGGGAAATGATCTGATCAATTTTCATGCCCGTGAATTTACGAGGGAACTTGACAAACTTTCAGGGGATATGTTGCTGACAGCCAATATACCGCTTGGAGAAAACCTTGGGAACATGCATATTGAAACAGGCAAAGATTTTTCAGAAAAGGTCAGCCAGTCGTTCCCCGAAAGAACCGCTGATCACCGGATTCTTGCCATTGCAGATTATGTATGCAGCTCCAATAAGAATTCGACAGTTGTGCTGATAACCAAAGACATAAACCTCCGTATGAAGGCCAAATCGCTCGGTATCATTGCACAGGATTACGAAAACGACAAGGTAGCAAATATTGACGATCTCTACAAGGGGATAAGGATACTGGAAGGGGTATCACAGGAATCAATAAGTAAACTTTATGAACTTCCGGATGGTGTCAGCGCCGGAGAATTCAATCTTGAAGGAAATCTGACCGGCCACCGGTTTTTTATAATGAAGAATAACGGATCGAGCGCTCTTGCTCATTATAACCCGGTTAACAAAATGCTCAACAGGGTAATTAAACAGACAACCTATGGTATCGATCCGCGTAATGCCGAGCAGACATTTGCCATTGAGGCTCTTTCAAATCCTGATGTTCAACTGGTATCATTAACAGGCAAAGCCGGAACCGGCAAAACGCTGCTTGCCCTTGCTGCAGCGCTTCAGCAACACAAAAGATACAAGCAGATATTCCTGGCCCGTCCGATTGTCCCGCTCGCGAATCGCGATCTTGGCTTTCTGCCCGGTGATGTAAAGGATAAAATGGATCCTTATATGCAACCATTATATGATAACCTGACAGTTATAAAACATAAGTTCAGTCATCAAAGTCCTGAATTTATGAGGATCAACGATATGATGAAAGAGGATAAACTTGTAATTACTCCCCTGGCCTATATCAGGGGGAGAAGTCTTTCAAGTATCTTTTTCATTGTTGATGAAGCACAGAATCTTACCCCTCACGAGATTAAAACAATTATTACCAGAGCCGGAGAAGGAACCAAAATGGTCTTTACCGGTGATATTGAACAGATTGATTCGCCATATCTCGATACAGCTTCAAATGGTTTAAGCTATCTGTCAGACAAAATGAAGGATCAGGATATTTTTGCTCATGTAAACCTTGTTAAAGGCGAACGGAGCTTCCTCGCGGAGCTTGCAAGTAAATTATTATAACATCTTTGTCCTTAGAGTTTTCGTGGCAAATAAATGATGAATATCATAAAGAAAAAGGTAGCTTTCCATACGCTTGGCTGTAAACTGAATTTTGCCGAGACATCAACTATTTCAAGGTCTTTTCCTGATGAGACATTTGAAAGGGTTCCTGCAAACTCAAAAGCTGATATTTACGTAATTAATACCTGCTCGGTTACCGATGCTGCCGATAAGAAGTGCCGGCAGGCAATAAAAAAATTCATTAATCTTTCACCCGGAGCATTTATTGCCGTGGCAGGCTGTTATGCCCAACTAAAACCTCAGGAGATATCCTCTATCCCGGGAGTGGATCTTGTTCTTGGAACAAATGAGAAGTTCGACATAGCTGATTATCTGACCGATTTTAAAAAGAGACAAGAGGTAGAAATACACTCCTGCGATCTCTCCCTGACTGATAGTTTTAACGCATCATATTCCATGGGCGACAGAACACGTTCATTCCTGAAAGTCCAGGACGGATGCGACTATGGATGTTCATATTGCACTATCCCACTCGCACGAGGGCACAGCAGGAATCCGGAAATATCATCCGTCACCGTTGAAGCAGAGGAAATTGCCCGGAGAGGAATAAAAGAGATTGTATTAACCGGCGTAAATATTGGTGATTTTGGAAAATCAACCGGAGAATCATTTGCAGATCTTCTGAAAGAACTAATTAAGATACAGGGCATAGAGAGATTCAGAATATCATCCATCGAACCAAACCTGTTAACCGATGAATTGATTGAAATGACCGCGATCGGTGAAAAAATTCTTCCTCATTTCCATATTCCTTTACAGAGCGGATGCAACAAGATACTGGGCCTTATGCGAAGGAGATATACAAGGGATGTATTTGCAGACAGGGTAAAGATGGTAAAAGAGAAGATGCCTCTGGCCGGTATCGGCGCTGATGTTATTGTTGGTTTTCCCGGAGAATCACTTTCCGATTTTGAGGATACATATTCTTTTCTCGAAGAGATGCCTCTCTCCTATCTCCATGTTTTTACCTTTTCCGAAAGGCCTGATACTGTTGCTGAAAAACTACCTGACAAGGTTTCGTACAGGGAAAAAGAAATAAGGAGCAAAAGACTTATTGCCCTTTCAGAAAATAAAAATCTCGAATTCAACAAATTGAATATATGTAAGTTAACAAATGTTTTATTTGAAAGAACGTGCGGTGAAGGATTAATATCCGGCTTTACTTCAAATTATATCAGGGTGGAATACCCGTGGCAATCAGCACTCGCGGGCCAGATAAAAAAAGTAAGATTGACCGGAATTTCACTTTCAGGAAGAATGAACATTGAACTAATTGAATAAACTATGATAAATCTAAAAGATATTACTATTGAAATTGAAAAAGCCGCCCGTGAAACAGGTGCGTTTATTCTGAAGGAGTCTGAAAGTTTTGATATCGCCATGACAGAAAGCAAAGGGTTGAACAATTTTGTCAGCTATGTTGATAAAGGCTCTGAAAAGATGCTGGTTGAAAGATTAAGCCTTCTTCTTCCTGAAGCGGGATTTAATACAGAGGAAGGAACGATTGAGAAAACAGGGTTAAAATACTGCTGGGTGATTGACCCCCTGGATGGAACCACCAATTTTCTACATGGTCTTCACCCCTACGCGATCAGCATAGCCCTGATGGAATATGATGAGGTTATTGCAGGTGTTGTTTATGAAGTGAGTGGAAATGAAACATTTACGGCATGGAAAGATGGCGGGGCATGGCTTAATGGCAGATCAATTCATGTTTCAAAAGCCGCCAGCCTGGCCGACAGCCTGATAGCCACAGGGCTACCGTACAGCGATTTCGATCGTCTTGATGCGTACATGAGATGTCTTACTCATTTTTGCAAACATACCCATGGAATCAGACGGTTCGGATCTGCTGCCATTGATCTCGCTTATGTTGCCTGTGGCAGGTACGAAGTTTTTTATGAATACGCCCTTCATCCCTGGGATATTGCCGCGGGAATTATACTTGTAAGAGAGGCAGGAGGCCGGATAAGCGATTTCTCAGGTATCGAAAAAAATCTTACAGGCGAAGAAATTGTGGCGGCTAACAGTTCAGTTTTTTCAGAAGTTCTGGAAATTGTAAGTAAATTTATGAAGAATTAGATCCTTGAAAAAATGGGAGTTATCGGATATTATCTTTTTTACGGGATAAACTGGATGGTGACATTGCTGCCACTCCCTGTTTTGTACGTCGTTTCCGATTTCCTTTATCTTCTTCTCTATTACTTTCCATCGTATCGCAGAAAGGTTGTCGCGACCAACCTTAAAAACGCGTTCCCTGAAAAAACTGGGGCAGAGATTAATTGCATAGAAAAAAAATTCTACAAACATCTTGCAGATATTTTTGTTGAGACCTTTAAGCTTACACACATGTCTAAAGCCCGGCTGATGAGGCGATGCACCATAAGCAATCCTGAAATAATGGACAAACTCTATAATGAGAAACGGGATACTATTGCAGTTCTTGGTCATTATAATAACTGGGAATGGCTTACTATAATTCCACAGTTTACAAAATATAAATTTACCTCTATCTATAAACCTCTGCAAAATACTTATTTCGACAGATTTATAAATAATCTACGATTGCAATATGGGGCATTTCTTGTTCCTATGTCATACATAATCAGAGATATAATAAACGACAGAAAGAATAATATTAACACGTTCTCGGCTTTCATTTCTGATCAGACTCCGGCTATTACTGAAATCAAATACTGGACGACCTTTCTTAATCAGGATACGCCTGTATATCTGGGCGCTGAAAAGGTTGCATCGAGGTATGACATGGCAGTTGTTTTCTTTAATCTTCAAAAAATTAAACGGGGATATTACAACTTAACTATTGAACTTCTGTTTGATCACACGGCAGGTTTACCGGAGTATCAGATTACTGAAAAACATGTCAGGCGTCTTGAAGAAATTATCATAGAAAAGCCTGAATTTTGGATATGGAGCCATCGCCGATGGAAACACAAAAGGCCTGTTGAAAATGAATAAAACAGTTATTGTAATATTAAACTGGAATGGTCTTGGCTACCTGAAAATGTTCCTTGGCATTGTTATTAAATATTCCATGAACAACGAAACAGTCGTATGTGTTGCCGACAACGGTTCAACTGACGGGTCGCCGGAATGGGTTGCTGACAATTTTAAAGATGTAAAACTTATTAGACTTGAAAAAAATCATGGGTTTGCCGGTGGCTACAACATGGCTATTAATCAACTGGATGCCAAATACTTCGTTCTGTTAAATTCAGATATTGAAGTTACTGATGGCTGGCTTAAGCCACTCGTTGGTTTCATGGATTCCAGCCCTGATGTTGCATCATGTCAGCCAAAAATACTTTCTTATTACCAGAAAGATCATTTCGAGCACGCCGGCGCTGCAGGTTGTTTTATTGACAAGTACGGGTATCCCTTTTGTCGTGGCCGTATCTTTAATAAAATTGAGAAAGATACCGGACAGTATGATTCTCAGATTGATGTTTTCTGGTCGAGTGGAGCCTGCATGATTGTACGAAGCGATGCCTGGAAAAAATGCGGTGGCTTTGATGCTGCATTCTTTGCCCACATGGAGGAGATTGACCTGTGCTGGCGGTTTAACAAAGCCGGCTACCGGGTATGTTATTTACCCGATCCGGTGGTATTTCATATAGGTGGGGGGTCGCTTCCTTATAATTCGCCATTTAAAACCTACCTGAACTTCAGAAACAGCCTTTTTCTTCTCTATAAGAACCTGCCCGACAATAAATTACATTCTGTTTTATTCAAAAGAAGACTTTTGGACGGACTAGCTGCAATCTATTTTCTTATGAAAGGGAGTTTCAGCAGTGTTAAGTCGGTTTGGCAAGCTCATATTGACTATTATAAAAGTATTAGTGAACTCAAAGTGAAAAGGAAAATGGTTAAAGAGCTCGAAGGGACGCACCATTCAGCGCCTATTTTGAACAAGAGCATTGTTTTTGAGTTCTATGTTAAAGGTAACAGATACTACAACAGCCTGAAATGAAAAGATGATCTGAAATGAAAAAATACCAGATGATTATATTTTTTTTGATAGTACTTACAATTTACTCGCTGTTAAATATTTATATCTTCTTCAAAGGGTATAATGCAATACCTTGCCTTCAGAATTACAGGCTCATTTATTCAATTACATTCTTTTTACTGGCTGTAATCTTTATTGCTGCTAAAATACTTGAATCGAAACATTCCTCAGTTATTTCTGACATCCTCAATATCATTGGAGGCTTCTGGCTCGCGTTTATGCTATATGGTTTTCTGTTTTTTCTGATTTCTGACATTCTTTTACTCACGTTAAGAATTACAGGAATCATAGGTAAAGAGAATATCTTCCTCTTCCGCGAATGGTCATTTTTTATTACCTTAACCTTATCTTCTTTATTAATAACCGTAGGTTTTATCAGTGCATTAATCCCGGTTGTAAAAAAATATGACATCACGATAAACAAACCGGCAGGAGGAATAAAATCATTACGAATTGCAGCAGTGTCAGACATTCATCTTGGAAGTATAATAAGAAAAAGAAGTATTAAAAAACTTTCAGGTATGCTTAAAGAGATGAACCCCGGTATTGTTCTGCTTCTTGGAGATATTGTTGATGGCGAGATCGGCCCTGTTCTGAGAGATGATCTCTTACAATACTTCACCTGTCCAAAGTGTAATGGCGGTCTGTTCGCGATAACCGGTAACCATGAATATATAGGAGGCGCCAATCGTACCATTCCATATATTGAGAGCAAAGGTATTAGAGTTCTAAAAGATGAGATGGTAACGCTACAGGGTGGTATTCAGCTTATTGGGAGAATCGACAGGGATTCGCGAAGGTTTTACGGAAAAGAACGGTTATCCCTGGGTGAGCTGATGAAACAGGCAGATACTTCAAAACCTGTTATTCTGCTTGATCATCAGCCTTTTGATCTTGGCGAATCTGCAAAATATGGTGTTGACCTGCAGCTTTCTGGACATACCCATAACGGACAGATGTGGCCGCTGAACTATGTCACTTCCATGATTTTTGAATTAAGCTATGGCTATCTCAGGAAAGGGACAACACAATTTATTGTCTCATCGGGATATGGTTTATGGGGTCCCCGTGTCAGGTTGGGCACCAGATCTGAAGTACTTCTGATCAATATTGAATTTTCAACCGTTGAAACGTCTGAACACTGATTTTCTAAAGCAGATTATATATCTTTTCCAGTCCAATTCCTCTTGACCCCTTTATAAGAATTGTGTTTCCGGTTACAGGCTCACTTTTAAGAAAATCTATAAGAGTATTTACATCAGAAAATGATTTGATACCATATTTTGAAGAGGCCTTCTGAAATTGAGTACCGACAAGGAGTATCTTTTCAATTTTATGAGATTGAAGTTCATTTAATAACTTAATATGCTCATCTTCACTTTTCTCGCCAAGTTCCAGCATATCACCGAGGATAACAAGTTTCCGTTCTGCCTGAATTCCGGAAAACGATTCGAGGGCCAAACGCATGCTTGTCGGGTTAGCATTATAAGAATCACAAATGAGTGTATTGTTCTTCGTGATTTTAATCTGCGACCTGTTATTAGCCGGCTGATAATTTTCAATAGCACCGGCAATGTCATTCATTTCAACACCCAGGAATAAGCCTGTGGCAATTGCAGCTTTAATATTTTCGAGATTATAGCTGCCAAAAAGATTAGTACATATATTATAGGTATGATGTTGATATGTTGCAACTATTTTAAGATTCAGTTCAGATGGCTCCATTACAACTAAAAGTTCAATACCTGTTGGATCAGAAAAGGGAACGGCTCTGTTTATGAATTTGAAAATCTTCTCCGCGAGCAATGGATTCCTGTCGTTAAACAGGGCAATTCCATTCACCTTCCGGAGGTACTCATAAAGTTCTGTTTTTGCCTTTATCACGCCATCTGATGATCCAAAACCTTCAAGATGAGCTGTTCCAATATTTGTAATTATCCCATAATCAGGTTTTGCTATCTGGCACAGCAAGCTGATCTCTCCGGCATGATTCGCGCCCATTTCAATGATCATCATTTCTGTTCCGGCAGGCGCCGATAAAATTGTAAGCGGAACTCCGATATGATTATTAAGGTTACCCTTTGTATAATGGATATTAAGCTTCTTTGCCATGATAGAGGCAAGCAGCTCCTTTGTAGTAGTTTTCCCGTTAGTGCCTGTAATAGCAAGAACAGGTACATTCATCTCTTTCCTGTGGTGCGATGCCAGAGCCTGAAGTTCCAAAAGACAGTCATCAACGAGGATTGTCTTTTCTGTTTCGAAGAGAGGGTCATCAATAACGGCCCATGAAGCGCCTTTCACCAGCGCTTCTGAAGCAAACATATTCCCATTATAATTCCCGCCCCATAATGCAAAGAAAATCTGTCCTTCCCCAACAGTTCGGGAATCAGTAGTTACACCACAAGATTCTTTAAAGATGTTGTATAGTTGCTCTGTCTTCATGCTATATAAAAAATGCCTCATTATGCAATCATAATGAGGCTTATCCTATCATGACCAGTATTTTATAAACCTGAAGGGCTTCCTACCCTTATCATTGCACACCTGAAACCGATATCATCGCGAGAACTTTCCTGATCGAGGAATCTTCTTGTTGACGGGTTGAGCCAATAGGCTCTGTCTTTCCATGATCCACCTTTATAAACTCTGGCATTATCATTAAGAAGAGTTACGAAATCACTATTATTGCCGGCAGAGTTATCCTGTGCATACATTCTGAGTGATCCTTTTTTGCCATCTTCTGTTTTCCAATCGCCTGTTGGTATTGCTGACTGCAGATCCCCATCTCTGTAATTTCTGTAATCGCCTTTCTGATAATTATATCTGTTTGCAACATCAATATCTTTCACAGTATCAATATACAGACGTCCGAGCCTGTCTTTTCCTACCACCGAACCATTAGGGTCCCTTCTTACATCGGTATAAACATTGCCTCTGTAAGGATTAAAACCATCAACATCTTCAGTAGTTAAAGGACGGTAAACATCTTGTACCCATTCGTTTACATTTCCTGCCATACAATACAGACCGTAGTCGTTCGGCCAATATGATTTAACATCAACTGTTATACTTCCATTATCATTAAGGCTACCGGCCACTCCCATCAGGTCGCCTCTTCCACGGACAAAATTAGCCATCATCTCGCCGCGCGATTTTGCCGCGGGGTTTCTAACACTATGACCATCCCAGGGGTATATTCTTCTCTCGTAAATCTTTTCCTCAAAAGTATTCCCTCTGAGTGCATAAGCAGCAAATTCCCATTCAGCTTCAGTAGGCAGCCTGTAGCTTGGGAGGAGCACCCCATCTTCAAAGTTTGTCCTGCGTTCGGTCTGATTTGGATTAAGGCTCTCACGTAACTGATTTACAACACCTTCATACAAACCTGCCAGATATGCTTCGGTATTAAAATTCTTTTCATTCAACTGGTTTGGATCAGGATTAAGTTCTCCTTCATCAATAAGGAGTTGCTCATTAACCCTGTCAGTTCTCCAGAGGCAAAAGTCGTTAGCTTTGACCCATGTGACACCAACGACCGGATAATTATTATATGAAGGGTGCCTGAAATAGTACTGAACATAGGGATCGTTGAAACCCATCGGGCTACGCCAGACTAATGTATCAGGTAGCGCTCTTCTGCGAACCTCAGGATAATCTTTATAAACTCTGCGCAACCAGAAAAGGTATTCGCGATAGTCAACATTCTTAACCTCTGTTTCATCCATATAAAACGATGACAGAGTGACCGTTCTTGGCTTATTATTCCAATCGAACATAACGTCCTGTTGCACCTGCCCCATAGTGAACCGTCCTCCCTCGATAAGGACCAGACCGGGACCTGTTTTCTGTTCGATATTCAGGGCAACTTCAAATCCGCCATTGTCAGGATTATTATACGCCCAGCCAGTTGATGAGGAAACTTCAGAATTACGACCTCCTTTTTTCTTAAATATGCAGGAAGTACACAATAGTACACAAATTAGAACAATTAGTAAGGCTCTGAATTTATACATAACTCCTTTAATTTTATCGCTTATAAGAATACTCAAAAATAACAAAATCTAAAAAAAAAATTCACTTTTCAAATATAACTACAATTTAGGGAAATTTATTGTTTTGATTACATTTCTTTTATCAACAGCGGTTAAACTAAATGTTAAACCGGTCTGATGAAGAAGGGATAATGGCATCATATCATTCTCTGATACAATATTAAAACGATAATTGTAATAAACGCACATTTTCCCTTTTTTAAATGAAAACCCGGATTGAATATTCATATTCCCCGCGTTATCTCCTAATAATGTCGCGTTAACTGACAAATATTCGCTTTCGAGCACAGCTCCTGCTCCGGCATAAAAAAAATCTCCCTGAAGTCCCAAATATGACTGAGGCCTTATTTTCAGATTCTTCGTCTTGTTAAGGTTAATGTCGCCTGCCAGATGCAAAAGAAGTTTTCTTTTAAGCTTTTCATTTGAAGAGCCTGTTAACGACAGATCCGGTTCGGCAAGGTGATTTATTGAAAACCCTCCGAAAATTTTACCTGAAATAAAAAGCAGCCCTGCTCCCACATCAAAGACTGTTCGACCTGAAGATGTAAGTATTTCAGTGGGAGGAATTGAAACTCCTCCGAGAGGATCGATCTGTTCCGGTAAAATTGCTTTGTCAAAACTAAAGCCGCGGTGATAAATTGAACCAGAGAGGCCCGCGTTCACGAACAACTCCTTACCTGCCTTTAAAAAACATGAATATGATAATCCTCCTCTCAGATCGTTTACAATTCCTCCCAGGTAATCATCAGTAAGATAGAAACCTGCACCTCCATGAAGGGCAGAAAAATAGGAATCATAAGAAAGATAAACAGAATGTAGGTTATAATTGTTACCGGGGAAAAAGTTAAGATATGACAACCTCAGTACTCCGTCTCCTTCGCTACCGGAAAGCGCCGGGTTATTCATCATTATCATCTGATAACCGGCTCCGGGATCGGTATCCTGTCCAAAACAATCAGCATGGATAACAATAATGAATAAAAGTATTTTACAGAGTCGCTTTAACATATTAATAAATACTGCAATATCAACGTAATGATGTCGTTATTATTACCGGGAACAGCATACAAAAAAAATATATGACAGCAAACAAAAAGCACATTTCTATCTTTGTCAGTAATTAATGAAAAGAATTATTCAAATATCGCAAATTTTTCTGCTATTATTTTCAGTAACCCTTTGTGCACAAAAAGCCAAAGATAGTTATTCATCTTCATCTGTTCTCTCTTCAGGTGAATGGTTCAGGATTGCTGTCACTACTGACGGAATTTACAGGATTGATTATTCAAAACTCAAACAGATTGGATTGATCAGCCCCTCTAATCCAAGAATATTTTGTAACAATTTCGGCCAGTTATCATATTATAATGATGATCCCAGGCCCGATGACCTCAAAGAGTTATCGGTTTATACATCTACAGGAAGCGATGGAATCTTTAATGAGGGCGATTATCTGTTGTTCTTTGGAAAAGGCACTAACAGATGGGTGTATAATAATATTTCAAAAGAGTATGATTTTATACGACATAACTATTCCGACACGGCATTTTATTTCATCACTTCAGGTTCAACTCCGGGAAGAAGAGTCGCTGAGGCCGGAGAACCTTCTCAGCCGGCAAGCTTCTACTCATCGGAATCCGATGCTTTATTCATTCATGAAAAGGAGAATGAAAACCTTATCAAATCGGGAAGAGAATGGTTTCAGGAGATTTCAAACCTTGTTATTAATCCTGGTTTTACTGATATCATACCTTCAGAAAAGGTTAAGTTGAGAATCAGAGTAGCTTCGAGAGCTGCAGTTCAGACCATATTCAGACTTTATGAAGGAACAACTCTCAGTAAAAGTATTCAGGTACAGGGTGTTGACCTTTCTAATACTACCGGAGCCCAGGCCCAGATTGTCGATTCTGCCTTTTCAATTCAACCGGCTTCAGTAGCTCCTGTTTATGAAATCAAATTTATTGATAATGGAGCAGCAGGGTCGCACGGATACCTTGATTGGGTAAAGATGCAGGGAAGAAGATCAAATTCCTTTACAGGCCTTACTACGCAATATAGTGATTCAAAGTCTGTTGCACCTGAACGGATAACCGGGTTCACAATCCGGAGCCCTAATAATGATGCCATTGTATGGGATGTCTCTGACCCTCTTGATGCAAAGCAGATTAATTACGCGAGAAGCGGTGACAATATTACATTCAATGCCGCTACAGATACCCTTAAAACATTTCTTTCGTTTACGACTGCTAATGCATTGATACCAACAATTATACCGACAGCAATACCAAACCAGGATCTGCATGCTTCGGAGCCGGCTGATATGATTATTCTTACACACCCGTTATTCAGAAAATATGCTGAAAAACTGGCAAAGATTCATTTTAATAACAGTGGCCTTATTTCATTGGTTGTCACACCTGAACAGGTTTATAATGAATTTTCCGGTGGGATCCCTGATATTTGTGCTATAAGAAATTTTGTAAGGATGAAGTATCAGAAACAGCAAAACACTATCCATCCTCTCAAATATCTGCTTCTTTACGGCGATGGTTCTTATGAAAATAAAACACCCCCTCCAAATAATCCAAATTTCATTCCCACGTATCAGTCGCAAAACTCAAATGTTATCGTCTCTTCTTTTACATCAGACGATTTTTACGGGTTGCTCGAAAATGGTGACGGGGAGGCAGAAGGTACTGAGAGTATCGGGATCGGCCGTTTGCCGGTTTCCGATACCACCCAGGCAGGAATTATCATTTCGAAGATCATCAGGTATCTTGATCCTGCAAGTATGGGTGACTGGAAAAATATGATCTGCCTGACAGCGGATGATGAGGATGACAATATACACATGTTTGATGCTGAAGGACTTGCTATGTTCATTAAAGACAGTATCCCTTCTTTGAATGTCGAAAAGATCTACCTCGATGCTTTCAGACAAACAACTACGGCGACCGGACAGTTTTATCCGGATGTTACAAAAGCAATTAACGATCGTATTAATTCAGGATGTCTTATTTTCAACTACACGGGTCATGGTAACGAGGGCGGTCTTGCCCACGAAATGATAGTTAAACCTGAAGATATCAACTCATGGAAAAACGATGGAAAACTTCCTCTCTTTATAACTGCAACATGTGAATTCAGCCGCTTCGATGATATTGAAATTAACATAATAACCAGGAAGATGACTGAAAAAACCTCTGCCGGGGAGATGGCGCTTCTGAGTAAGGATGGAGGAGGCATTGCATTAATGTCAACAACCCGCCTTGTCTATTCCGCACCCAATTATATACTCAACAAAAATATTTTCAATGCCGCTTTTAAACGCGACATAAACGGCAACACCATGCGCTTGGGTGACATTATCAGGATAGCCAAAAATAATTCAGGAATCGGACTAAACAAAAGGAACTTTACCTTACTCGGCGATCCGGCCTTAAAACTTGCCTGGCCATGGTATGGCAGGGTTATTACAGACTCTATTAATAAAGTCTCTGTTTTAGATAAAATTGACAGCCTGAAGGCGCTCTCTGAAGTAACTGTTGCAGGACACATTGAAGATCAGAGTGGAAACCTTATGAGTACTTTTAATGGAGTTATCTCCCCGTTGGTATATGATAAAACAAGTAAAATAAAAACTCTTGCAAACGATGGCGGTCCGACAATGGAATTCGAACTAAGAAACAATGTGCTGTTCAGCGGTAAGACAATGGCAAAAAACGGCACATTCAGATTCAGATTCATTGTCCCCAGAGATATAGATTATTCTTTCGGCTTCGGAAAGATAAGCTATTATGCCAATAATGACACGGAAGACATGAACGGGAACTTCACTGATATTGTAGTTGGAGGTTTCTCTGAGGTAACTTTGCCTGACACTTCCGGTCCTGATATTAAGCTATATATGAACGACACGCTGTTCAGGAACGGAGGGTTAACTGATAATAATCCTAAATTACTGGCAATCATTGAAGATAAAGGGGGCATTAATATAACCGGATCAACCATAGGGCACGATCTGACCGGATTTCTTGATAATGATCGCGATAACTCCTTTGTACTCAATAATTATTTTGAAAACGATTTCGATAATTATATTAAGGGAAGTGTTCTCTACGGCTTGACAGGGTTAAGCGGAGGCAGTCATTCCCTTACTGTCAAAGCATGGGATAATTATAATAACTCATCAGAAAAATCAATATTATTCCTGGTTGAGAAAGGTGAGAAATTTGTACTTAAAAATCTGCTTAACTATCCGAATCCATTCCTCAGCAAAACCGGTTTCATCGCGGAGCACAACAGGCCCGAATCTGAATTTAATGTTATAATAAATATTTTTAATCTGGATGGAAGGATAATAAAAATCATTAAAACTAAAGTCCCTTCAGGAGGTTATTCTCTTCCACCGACAATTTGGGACGGAAATGATGATAGAGGAAAGAGAGCCGGAAGAGGCATATATCCATATAAAGTTACTGTAGTCACCGAAAAAGGGGAATTGGCAACAGCTTCAGGCCGACTTGTCATTTTGTGATAGTTACACAATATAAGAGGCAAAAATTTGTTTTATCTTTGTACAATCGCATAATAATGAAATATGCGGGTTAAATCATACCATTAAAAACAAGTATATTATGATTAAGAAGGCAATTACAATTTCAATATTTTTATCAGCCCTGGCCGGGAATACAGAACTTTTCTCACAATCAAGCACAGGAGCGCTTAACGCGATACAAACAGCAGTTCCGTTCCTGACAATAGCGCCCGATTCGCGGGCAGGTGGCATGGGAGATGCAGGTGTTGCAACAACACCCGACGTGTATAGCATGCACTGGAATCCCGCTAAATTTGCTTTTATTAAAGGAGTGGGCGGGGTAGGAATATCTTATTCTCCCTGGCTCAGGAATCTTGTACCCGATATTAATATTGCCTACCTTGCCGGATACAAAAGGCTCGACAGTAAACAGGTGCTGAGCGGGAGTCTCCTTTATTCTTCGCTTGGACGTGTTCCATTAACCGATGAATTCGGAAATGCAATACGTGACATCAATCCAAATGAATTTGCCATTGATGCCGGCTATTCAAGGCTGTTTACCGATAATCTTTCCGGTGGAATAGCATTCAGGTTCATCTATTCAAACCTCACCAGCAGAATCGATGTCGGAGGTATTGCTACAAAACCGGGTATCTCCTTAGCGGCTGATATTTCAGGGTATTACCAGAAAGATATTTCTGTTTTCAGCAAAGATGGTCAGCTTAGTTTCGGACTCAATTTTTCAAATATCGGAGCAAAAATGAGCTATTCGGATTCACAGACATCTGATTTTATTCCAATGAATATGCGCCTAGGTACAGCAGCAACAATTAATCTGGACACCTATAATAAACTTACACTAACAATAGATCTCAACAAACTGCTTGTTCCTACACCTCCGATCTATTATAATATTGGAGATGTTAATGCAATAGGGGATACAATTCATACTGCCAGAACTGAAATCAGAGCAGGTAAAAACCCGAATGTTGCTGTCCCGGTTGCAATCTTCCAATCGTTTTTTGATGCCCCCGGTGGTTTCAAAGAAGAACTTCATGAAATAACCTATTCCTTTGGAGCAGAGTACTGGTATAATAACCAGTTTGCAGTAAGAGGCGGTTATTTTCATGAGAATCAGACCAAAGGTAACCGCAAATATTTCACTGCCGGCGCCGGTTTCAGGTTAAAAGTCTTCACTATTGATTTCTCCTATCTTATGCCACTGGTACAAAATCATCCTCTCGCGCGTACTTTGCGATTTTCCATATCTTTCGATTTTAATGCATTAAGAAATGTCAGCAAATCACAGGGATGAATATCCGGATAGGTCAGGGTGTTGATTTTCACCGGCTTGATAAAGGGTTGAATTTATATCTTGGAGGTGTGAGGATACCCTCTGAAAAAGGATGTGTTGCTCACTCCGATGGAGATGTTCTGCTGCACGCGATTTGCGATGCCCTTCTTGGAGCAGCCGGACTGAGGGATATCGGTTATTACTTCCCCGACACGAGTGCGGAATATGAAAACATCGACAGCAAAATACTTCTTGAAAAGACTTTTAATCTTATAAAGGAAAAAGGGTTCAGAGTTATCAATATTGATAGTACTGTATGCCTTGAGAGACCAAAAATATCTTCCTTTATTCCCGAAATGAGAATGGCTATATCAGTCATTGTCGAAACAGAACCAGATAACATTACTGTAAAAGCTACTACAACAGAAAAGCTTGGATTCACAGGACGCGAAGAGGGGATAATTGCAATTGCAGTTGTTCTCCTTTCCAGATAAAATAATCATTAAAAAATAAACCGCCACACCACATACCTCAAACCCCCTTTAAAGCCTCAGCAATTAACTCATCATCAGCTATATAAGGTATTGTGACCTTGAGACCGGGGGTTCGCTCCATTTCCCTTTTCAAAGTAACCATTGCTTCTTTATTTCTGGCCCAGCTACGACGGGCAATCCCGTTATTGACATCCCAATGTAGCATCATCTTTAGTTTTTTTCCTGTATCCTCAGTACCATCCAATACCATTCCAAAACCACCATTGATAACCTCGCCCCACCCTACTCCGCCACCGTTATGCAACGATACCCATGTAGCGCCGCGGAAAGAATCTCCAATTACATTCTGAACTGCCATGTCGGCTGTGTATTTCGATCCGTCATAGATATTGGAGGTTTCCCTGAAAGGAGAATCGGTACCTGACACATCATGATGATCTCTTCCTATTACAACAGGCGCTGATATTTCTCCATCTGCAACAGCTTTATTGAATGTTTCGGCAATAGCTATCCTTCCTTCAGCATCAGCATACAGGATTCTTGCCTGTGAACCCACTACCAGCTTGTTTTTGGCTGCTTCTTTTATCCAGCGGATATTATCAGCCATCTGCTGTTTTATCTGATAAGGAGATTTTTCAATTAATCGCACCAGTGTCTCCGTTGCTAACCGGTCAGTTACTTCGAGATCGGCAGGTTCATTTGAGCAGCAAATCCATCTGAACGGACCAAACCCGTGATCAAAACACATTGGTCCCATAATATCCTGAACATAAGACGGATACCTGAATTCCCCTTTGACATTCAACACATCTGCTCCTGCTCTTGAAGCCTCAAGCAGGAAGGCATTGCCATAATCGAAAAAATATGTGCCTCTTTTTGCATGCCTGTTTATTGCATCAACCTGTCGCCGGAGTGATGCGCGAACTGCCTCCCTGAACCTCTCCGGATTTTCCGTCATCATCCTGTTTGATTCCTCATAACCAAATCCTGCCGGATAATATCCCCCGGCCCATGGATTATGCAGTGATGTCTGGTCAGAGCCTATATCAACACATATATTCTCATCAGCAAACCGTTCCCAGATATCAACAATATTGCCTTCAAAGGCTATTGATGTAATTTCATGAGCAGCAGTTACATGGTTAACTCGTGCAATGAGTTTATCCATATCCGAAAAGACCTCATCAACCCAACCCTGCAAATATCTGGTTTGAATAGCCTTTGGATTCACTTCGGCAATTACCGAAATAATACCGGCTATCCTTGCCGCTTTGGGTTGAGCCCCCGACATGCCTCCCATACCCGATGATACATACAGTTTACCTTTAAGTCCCTCGCCTGATTTGCTGATCATTCTGCCCGCATTAAGTAAGGTAATAGTAGTTCCATGAACGATACCCTGTGGTCCGATGTACATATACGAACCTGCCGTCATCTGCCCGTATTGTGAAACACCAAGCGCGTTAAACTTTTCAAAGTGATCGTGAGTTGAATAATTAGGGATTACCATACCATTGGTTACTACTAATCTCGGGGCGTCTTTATGTGAAGGAAAAAGACCAAGAGGATGACCGGAATAGATCACAAGAGTCTGTTCGTCAGTCATCTCAGAAAGATACTTCATTGTCACACGATATTGTGCCCAGTTCTGAAATACGGCGCCATTGCCACCGTAAGTTATCAGCTCATGGGGATGCTGGGCAACAGCATTATCAAGATTATTTGAGATCATCAGCATTATAGCGGCAGCGCTGCGCGACTTGTAAGGAAAATCATCAAGATGGCGGGCTTTTATCTCATAATCAGGTCTGAACCTGTACATGTATATCCTTCCGTATGCAGCTAATTCATGCGCGAACTCTTTTGCCAGAACAGGATGAAATTTTACCGGAAAGTATCTGAGGGCATTCTTTATCGCGAGTTTTTTCTCATCACCGTTCAGAATATCTTTTCTCTTTGGCGCATGGTTCAGGGTATAATCATAAGGTTTATGTACAGGAAGTTCTGAAGGGATGCCTTCTGTTATCTGGATTTTAAAATCAGAAGTGGACATGGAATGGTATTCTAAAGATGACCTTCCTTTATAATTTCATCATCAACAAGAATGCGTCCGCAGTATTCACAAACAATGATCTTCTTTCTCGATTTTATATCGAGCTGTCTTTGTGGCGGGATCTGATTAAAACAACCTCCACATGCATCTCTCTGAACAGGAACAACAGCCAGACCGTTCCGCGCATTTGAACGTATTCTCTTATATGCTGTCAGCAGTCTTTCTTCAATTATTGTCTCAACCTTTTCCGACTTTTTATAGAGCCCCTCTTCTTCTTTCTGTGTGTCAGAAATAATCTCATCAAGTTCAGATTTTTTATTATCAAGATCTGTCTTACGTTCGCTGAGAGTAACTTCTGAATCAACAATAACCAGTTTTTTTTCTTCAACCAGAAAATTGAACTCCTTAATTTTTTTATTAAACAATTCAATTTCCAGATTCTGATATTCGATCTCTTTTGAGAGAGAATCAAATTCCCTGTTATTTCTCACGTTTTTTTGCTGCTCTTCGTATTTTTTTATCAGAGCTTCAGCATCGGTTATCTCGTTATTCTTCTTTGAAACTGATTTTTCAAGAGTAACAACCTCTTCTTTGACATGTCCCAATCTGGTTTCAAGTCCTGCTATTTCATCTTCAAGATCTTGTACCTCAAGAGGCAACTCGCCTCTTAATGTTTTTATCTTATCTATCTCTGAATCAACCAACTGTAACCCATATAATGCTCTTAGTCTTTCTTCTACAGAAATTTCAGACTCATGTGATTTTGTTTTTTCCATTTTTACAAATAATTTATCGGATTCGTATTTGTTTCTGAAAACCGGACTGCAAATTTAGGGAATTTTTTAATAATCAGGTCGTATAAAATTTCTGTTGAGAATTTTTCGCTTTCAAAATGTCCGGTATCAATAAGAAGAATCTTATTATCAGCGTCAAAGAAACTATGATATTTAATATCGGCAGTTACAAAAGCATCAGCTCCGGAAGTTATTGCCTTATTAATCAGTGAAGCGCCGGAGCCGCCGCAGAGGGCAACAATTTTTACCTGTTTCCCTGATGGTTTTGAGAATCTTACTCCCTTTGCCTTAAAAGTTAAGGAAACAAGATTAAGAAAATCATCTTCACTTAATGCATTACTAAATTCTCCAACACAACCCGTGCCGACCTCAATATTTTCGTTTTCCAGAGCATAAATATCATAAGCGACCTCTTCATAGGGATGAACCTCAAGAAGCGCTCTTATCACTTTCTCTTTCAAATGAGAAAATAATACTGTCTCGAACCTGATCTCTTTTTCAAAATGGATTTCCCCATTTTCACCAACAAATGGCCTGGCGTTTTCGTTTCCCCTGAAACTACCTGTTCCTGAAGTAGTGAATCCACACTGATCATAATTTCCTATCGCTCCGGCGCCTGCCTCAAAGATTGCTTTCCGTACTTTTTCCAGATGTGATTCAGGAATGTATGTAACAAGTTTCAATAACCTGTTCTTTAAGGGAGACAGGGTCCTTAGATTCTTCAGTCCTAATCTCTCAGCCATCTTTCTGCTGACACTATTACTGAAGATGTCAAGGTTAGTGTGAGAGGAATAGATTGCAATATCGTGTTTAACAGCTTTATACAGTATTCTTTCTGTATATGTTTTGTCAGTAATTTTTTTTAAACCATTGAATATCAACGGATGATGAGAAATTATTATATCGCATTTTTCAGAGACCGCCTCATCAATGACCTCTTCTGTAACATCAAGAGTGATCATTGCCGAGCATATCCCCTTTTCCGGTAAGCCAATTTGAAGCCCTGAGTTGTCGTAACCCTCCTGGAATGACAAGGGAACTGCCGAATCGAGATAAGAACAAAGATCTTTTAATTTCATAAAAAGTGTCTCCCCTCTGTGTCTCTCTGGGTCTTCTCCGTGTCTCTCTGTGCAATTTTTTTTTGTTACACAAAGGAACACTGAGGATCCACAGAGTTACACAGAGAAATTTTAAATATTGTCTCTTATATCTATTAGAATGGATTTTATTTTCTGAAGCGATTCGTTAATCCCGAACTTATAATCCGTCTCATCCCATTTCTCCGAGAGTTTTTTCTTAGCGCCCGAAAGGGTCATTCCCTCTTCTTTAACGAGGTGATTGATGATCCTCAGGTTTTTAATATCTGCCGGTGTAAACAGCCTGTTTCCCTTCTTATTCTTCATGGGCTTCAGAATATCAAATTCATTCTCCCAGAACCGGACTGTTGAGATCGGTACTTCGAGCATTTCAGCTACTTCACCTATAGAATAATAGAGTTTTTCGACTTTTTTTTCTTTGTACGGCATAGTAATTACTAATAAAAGAAATAACAAATATCCGTGAGAAATACCTTTTAAATCCCGCGAAGTAACTAATCGAATGACTGGCCTGTTTTTGATGCAATTTCAATCATCCTTTCATACTCTTCAGAAGTAAGATCATTAAAATAATAATTTACAGGATCGACATTTACACCGTTGATTTTTATCTCGTAATGGAGATGAGGCGCCAGCGACATGCCTGTGCTTCCTACAAAACCTATTACATCGCCACGCTTTACATGTTGTCCTGCCTTAATATTAAAACTTTCAAGATGTGCATATATGGTTACATAACCAAAGCCGTGGTCGATAATTATGTGATTGCCAAGACCTCTCTTTGATGATGATACGTCTGAAACCACACCATTTCCCGTAGCGTAAATATCAGTACCGGAGGGTGCGGTAAAATCCATTCCATAATGAAATTTTGTGATTTTATAATAAGGATGTATTCTTAACCCATAACCTGATGCAGTACGCGTAAGATCTTTGTTCGATATGGGAAGTATTGCCGGAATAGACCGTAACATTTCCTCTTTTTCTTTCACAAGTGCAATCAGGTCGTCAAATGATTTTGATTGGACATAAACCTTTTTTCTGATCTTATCGAGTCTGCCGGCTGTTTCAATAACAAGTTCAGAGTTGTTATAGCCTTCGAGGGCTTTATACCTGTTTACACCCCCGATGCCACCTTCTCTCAAAGTAGCAGGAATCGGTTCAGCTTCAAAGATTGTTCTGTAAAGATTTTCATCCGTTTTCTGAAGTCCTTCGAGTACGGTTTCAACATTTCCCATCTCCCTGTGAATAAGGTCATATTGAATAGTCATCTGAGCGACTTCGCGCTTCAACGCTTTCTCCTTGGGGGAATCGAAAAAGGAAGCAAATATGGCCCAATAAATTACAGCAATGATGATTGACCCTGTTAAGTATCCCAAAAAACTAAAGAATAACGTTTTAACACCGAGCCTTACTTTATCAAAACTCAGGGAATCGGGGTTAAATTTGTATTTTGTGCGTGGCATAATCCGACAAAGATAATCAATTCTGAAAAAAATATGCAGAATCCTATTATTGATGTAGTGATGTTTGGAATAAAATAATGACAGGTATTACCTGAATTTTGATTTTGATCCGAGAGTCTGTATCATTTCATTGTACTCCACTTCAGAAATATCGTTATTAAAGAAGTTAATAGCATTCTTATGCTCACCAAACTGGTCTATCTGGTAATGAAGATGAGGCCCGGAAGATGTTCCTGTACTTCCACTAAGACCAATAAGATCACCTCTTTTAACATTCATTCCCTCAGGAACTTTAATTTTACTGAGGTGTCCATAGGTGGATTGAAGTCCGTTATCATGATCAATTACGATACAATTTCCGAAACCACCTGAATTCCAACCTGAATTTATAACCTTACCATCGCCTGTCGCGTACACATTTGTACCGTAAGGAACTTCAAAATCCTGTCCATAATGCATTCTGGGTGTGCCTAGTACCGGATGAACCTGCCTGAACCTGAATCCTTCCCCCAGTTTGAATTTTACTTCAACAGGACTGATTATAGGCTGGTGATCCATTTCCCTTTTCCATTCAGCGGTTGTTTCCGTAATTGTTTTAAAGGATTCGCTTTGGACATTTGCCATATTTTTAATCTCTTCTATTTTGTTCCTGTATGAAATAAGAAGAGATGAATTCGCGTATCCTTTCAAATCGCTGAATCTGTCAACACCTCCAAAGCCTGCCTGCCGAAACGATTCAGGGATACTATCCATGTTGAGTATCGGACGATAACGCCGGTCATCAGAAAGTCTTAAACCGTTAAGGGAAATCAATGAATTATCTAACTCTCTGCCAATAAGAGAATACTGAAGCTTCAGATTTTCAACCTGCTGACTCAGTATCTTCTCTCTCGGTGAACCAAAAAAGTTTTCAAATACAGTATTATAAAATACTGCCATTACGACTGAAATGGCAAACCACAAAGAGAAACGTAACAACTTTACCTTCCAGTGTAACCTCACCCGTTTAAATTGCAGGTCAGATAAATCAAGTATATATTTCCGGTTTCGTATCAACAGCTCCGCGATTTTTTATTCTAGTAAACGGCAAATCTAACTAAATAAATTAATTTTACAAGCCAAAATTGAGATATATTTACATAACGCAATGATAATTAAAATGGAAGCACAGGAACTGAGGCAGGTATTTTTTGAATTTTTCCGGTCAAAAGGTCATATTATCGTCCCCTCAGCACCAATGGTAGTCAAAGATGATCCTACACTTATGTTTACCAACGCGGGAATGAACCAGTTCAAAGACATCTTCCTCGGGAACCGGCAACCTTCTAACAAAAGAATTGCCAACTCACAGAAATGCCTCAGGGTATCTGGTAAACATAATGATCTTGAGGAGGTTGGCCACGATGCCTATCATCATACAATGTTTGAAATGCTTGGCAACTGGTCGTTCGGCGATTATTTTAAAAAAGAGGCCATAGCCTGGGGATGGGAATTGCTGGTGGAAAAACTTGGAATCTCAGAAGATCGTATCTATGCAACAATATTTGAAGGAAATAAAGAAGATAATGTACCACGCGATAACGTGGCATTTGGTTATTGGGAAAAATGTTTTACCAATCCGGAAGGCAGGATACTTGAAGGATCAAAAAAAGACAATTTCTGGGAGATGGGTGAAACAGGGCCATGCGGGCCATGTTCGGAGATCCATATTGACATTAGGGATGATGAAGAGAGGGAAATAATACCGGGATATGAACTGGTGAACAAGGGTCATCCGCATGTAATTGAAATATGGAATTTAGTATTCATTCAATATAACCGCCGGTCCGATGGAGTACTTGAGCAACTTCCTTCTAAACATGTAGATACAGGAATGGGATTTGAGAGGCTTTGCATGGTTGTCCAGGGGAAAAAATCAAATTACGAGACTGATGTTTTCCAGTCGGTAATTAAGGAAATTTCGGCAATTACCGGTAAAGGGTACGGAGAAAACGAAAAATGGGATATAGCCCTGCGGGTTATTGCAGACCACCTCAGAGCTGTCGCATTCTCAATAGCAGACGGCCAGCTTCCTTCAAATAACAAGGCAGGTTATGTCATAAGAAGAATTTTGCGCCGAGCGGTAAGGTATGGTTATAATAACCTCGGTATAGAGGAACCATTTATGTATCAACTCGTTCCTGTCCTTGCCAAGACAATGGGCAACCAATACCCTGAACTTCAGTCTGGTAATGAGCAGATAGCGAAAATCATCTTTGAAGAAGAGACTTCTTTCCTTAAAACTCTGGGAAAAGGGCTGAAAATGATGGAAAAAATGATTGCTGATCTCAGAAAAGATCAAAAAAATGTTCTCCCCGGGAAAGTAGCTTTTGAGATGTACGATACTTTTGGTTTCCCTGTTGATCTCACGCAACTCATTCTTAAAGAGAATGATATGCATCTCGATTATAAAGGATTTGAAGATGAGATGAAGAAACAGAAGGAGCGATCGCGCGATGATGCTTCAATGGATGCAACAGATTGGACCATTGTTAAGGAAAATGAAGAGACTGAATTCACCGGTTATGAAAAGACTGAGGATGATGTTCTTATAACAAAATATCGTACCGTTAAAGTCAAAGGGAAAGAGATATGCCAGCTTGTTTTCAATAAAACCCCTTTTTATGCCGAGTCGGGTGGTCAGACAGGCGATACCGGTATTATAATATCAGGAAACGAAAAAATTGCGATCACCGATACAGTAAAGGAGAACAACCTGATTGTTCATCTTGCAAAAAAACTGCCTTCCGATACATCGGCAGTTTTCAGAGCCACGGTGGATATTGAAAAACGGTTGAAGACAGCAAACAATCATACTGCCACTCACCTTATTCACTTCGCGTTACGATCGGTTCTCGGTAAACATGTGGAACAGAAAGGCTCCCTGGTTACTCCTGACCGTTTACGTTTTGACTTCAGCCATTTCAGCAGGTTGAGTAAAGAAGAATTATCGCAGGTGGAGGGACTTGTAAACCGTATGATAAGGGAAAATCACAGCAGCAAAATAACTAACGGGGTATCAATGGAAAAGGCTCAGTCGTTGGGCGCAATGGCCCTGTTTGGTGAAAAATACGGCGACAAAGTGAGAGTTGTGGAATTTGGGAAATCGGTTGAACTTTGTGGAGGAACGCATGCTAATGCCACGGGCAATATTGGTATAGTGAAAATAATTTCAGAAAGCGCGATTGCAGCCGGCATAAGAAGAATTGAAGCTGTAACTGCCTTAGGAGCTGAGGAATACATAAATGAAAAATTAATTACAATTGACAAAATAGCATCCCTTCTGAAAAGCGCCGGCGGTACAGCGGAAAGTGTTGAAAAACTGATTGTTGAAAACTCCTCACTGAAAAAGACAATTGAAAAATTTCAGAAACAATCAGCAACTGCCATGCTCAACAATCTTGTTGAAAAAGCTGTAATGATAAACAATATCAGATTTGTTTCAGGGCAGCTTGAAACCAGTTCATCCGATGTGCTAAAAAGCATTGCCTTCCAGATCAGGAATTCTTCGGAAAACACCGTTTTTGTTATAGGATCAGATGACGGGGGAAAAGCCAATATCATGGTTATGGTGAGCGATAATCTTGTAAAAGAAAAAAATATCAATGCAGTTACTATTATTAAGGAGATTGCCGGGGAAATTATTGGAGGTGGTGGCGGACAACCTTTTCTTGCTACCGCCGGAGGAAAAAATCCTGCAGGTATCCCGGGTGCTATATCAAAAGCAGCCGATTTTCTTAAGAAATCCTGATCTATAACCATTAATTTTTGAAACTATTTCCTCCAGTCGAAATTTATTGCAAATTATACTTTTATAATATACTGTCTATGTGTCATTTACAATAATAATGATATTTAGTATGTTTTAGCATTATTATTTGTTCGAAAATAATCATTAGAATTGCTGCTCATTTAATTCATCATGATTATGGAAGTTACAAGAACCTTTGATATAATTCAGCTGAACCTGGAGAAATATCCGCGTAAAGACATGTACGGTGGAAAAAGAGATAATGATTGGATAACCTATTCAACCGAAGATGTAAGTAATTATGTTAACTGGGTCAGCTACGGGCTTCTTTCCATGGGTTATAAAAAAGGTGACAAAATTGCAACAATAAGCGGTAATAAACCCGAATGGAACTTTGTTGATATGGGGGTTGCACAGGCTGGTCTTATTCATGTGCCAATCTACCCGACAATTGGTACCGATGAGTATGAATACATACTTGAACACTCTGATGTTAAGATCATTATATTGGGTAATAAAACAATATATAATAAGGTAAGCCCGATAGCCGATAAAATTCACGGACTGAAAGATATCTTTTCTTTTGATGAGATTGAAGGAGTAAAATCATTTAATGAAATTATTGAAGCCGGTAAAATTAATGCGGACAAATATCATGATGAGCTTGAGGAAATAAAAGAAGGTATTAAACCTGAAGATCTTTTAACAATTATTTATACATCAGGAACCACCGGCAACTCAAAAGGCGTAATGCTTTCGCACAATAACCTTGTAAAAAATGCAATTACAACATCAAAAGCCCACCATCTTGGTTACGGGCACCGTGCAATTAGTTTCCTCCCCCTTTGTCATGTCTATGAGCGAATGGTTAATTATCATTTTCAATATAAGGGAATAAGTATCTATTATGTTGAAAACATGGGTACTGTATCTGAGACAGTTAAAGAGATTAAACCACATATTTTCAATACAGTACCGCGGCTTCTTGAAAAAATTTATGATAATATTATAGGCAAAGGCCGCAACCTCCCGTGGATTAAGAAAAAAATATTTTTCTGGGCTGTCAGCCTCGGACTTAAATTCAAACTTAAGGGGAACTCACAATTTTATAAGTTCCGTCTGAAAATAGCGAGGAAACTGATATTCAGTAAGTGGCAGGAAGCTCTGGGCGGAGAGTTACAGGTTCTGGTATCCGGAGGCGCTGCCCTTCAGTCGAGACTCGAAAAAATCTTCTGGGCTGCAGGGTTGCCTGTCATCCAGGGCTACGGGCTCACCGAAACTTCTCCTGTTATAGCTGTTAATCCTTTCAGAGTAGATGAAATCGGGTTTGGAACATGCGGACCGGTTATCGAAGGATGTGAAGTTAAGATTGCAGAAGACGGCGAGATACTGTGCAGAGGTGTAAATATTATGATGGGCTATTATAAAGCGCCCGATCTTACAGCCGAGATGATAGACAGTGACGGCTGGCTGCATACCGGTGATATTGGCGTAATTGAAGAGGGTAAATTTCTGAGAATCACCGACAGGAAGAAAGAGATGTTTAAACTATCTGCCGGAAAATACATTGCACCACAGGTAATTGAAAATAAACTTAAAGAATCATTCTATATCGAACAAGCTATGGTAATTGGTGAAAATGAGAAATTTGCAAGCGCTATCCTTTCTCCGAATTTTACCTTCCTGCACGACTGGTGCTCAATACATAAGATACAGTTCAGAGACAATAGTGATCTTATTGAATTGCCTGAAGTGATTGAAAGATTTTCCAGGGAAGTAAAAGAAGTAAACAAATCTCTCGGGGAACATGAACAGATAAAAAGGTTCCGCCTTGTAACGGAGGAATGGACCCCACTTACAGGCGAGCTCTCTCCTACCCTAAAGTTGAAAAGAAATTACCTCGCTAAAGAATACAAAAACATCATTTCAGAAATATATTTTGGGGGAGAAAAAGAAAGTACTGTTCTTTCCCGAATAAAAAACGGAATTAGCGGAGTATTGAAAAACCTGCCAAAATTTTAGGAAATATTTTTGTAATTTTGAGGCTTTCAAAAGAGTAATGAAAAAATATATTCCGGAAAACCTTATTATTATCATATCAGGACTAATACTATTTTTATCTTCATGCACACCTGAGACATGTTTTGAAGAGACTGAATCGTTTCTGAAGGCATCGTTCTATAATAATACTACAAAAAAACTTCAGGCCCCTGATAGTCTGACTATTTACGGGATGAATATGGAAACCAATAAACTATATAACAAAGTTCTTAAAGTTCAACCGGCACTTATTCCATTAAAATCTTCAAAAGACACCTGCATATTTATTATTAAAATTAATGGAATAGCCGACACCCTGGAACTCCGGTATAGCAGTTATCCTCACCTTGTTTCAAAGGAATGTGGTTATACTTTTTATCATCGCCTTGATACAGAACTCATATATACATATCATGCCATCAAAAACATTTATACAGGTAACAGCGCTATTACAACATTAAATGAGGAGAACATACGTATATTTTATTAGTCTCCTGATAGCCCTGATCAACGGTATGGGGATTGTTCATGCTCAGGACACAATCCTTGTACCTCTTAAGATAAAGGCAGGTTTGGAAGTTTCCGGTCCGGCTTTATATTTTTCTGAAAAAAAAATTCTTAACGCTGAAGGATTTATTTCTGCTGATATTAATGAAAAGGTAGCCGTAGTTCTCAATGCCGGTTATCTTAACTATAAGTATTCTCAATACAATTACGAATATCTAAATAAAGGCGCTTTTATCCGTGCAGGTGTTGATTTTAACCTGCTCAAACCTGAAAAATCACAGGGGAAATATTGGGCCGGGGTCGGCTTGCGTTATGGCCTAAGCATCTTCAATTCAGAGGTTCCTTCGTTTAAACAAGAGAATTATTGGGGTACAACCACATCTTCAATAGCTAAAAAAACTTATTTAAGCCATTTCCTTGAAGTATCACCCGGTGTAAGAGCTGAAGTATTCAGAAATTTCAGCATGGGTTGGACTATCAGCCTTAGGAGGTTGCTCCATACAGGAACAGGGAAAGACCTCAGACCAATTTATTTCCCGGGGTTTGGTAATGGGGGAAAATCATTCAGTACAGGTTTTAACTACTTCATTGTCTGGAACATTACCTATAAAAAAATTAATGTAATAATTAAGAAAAAAGTTCCGGAAGAGTCTGAAGAAACAGAAACCACCGGCAGCGGACAATGAAGAAAGAATGGGAGAAGGGGAGAAAGGGAGAAAGGGAGAAGGGGAGAAAGGGAGAAGGGGAGAAAGGGTGAAGGGGAGAAAGGGTGACTACCTCATATCAGGTCTTGTCTCCTTTTCTGCTAAAAATAAATAATCCTATATAGGTTAGCAGCCCGTTAAGAAGAAGCAATTCGAATCCGAATTTATAGCCATTGAATAACACAACAGAATATTTGCTCAGGAAAAAACATGCCAATGGTGATATTATCGCTATGAACGGTGTTATCCTGTCGTTAACAATTCTTTTCGTGAATAATCCGAAAGAATAGAGACCCAGCAAAGGTCCATAGGTATAACCTGCAATAGTGAAAAGCTTATCAATGACAGCCCTGTCATTTAAAGAACTGAATATTAATACACTGACAAAAAAGACAAATGCTATGGTTAAGTGAACCATATATCTGATCCTGGTCTTAGCCTGTTCAGACATTCCCTCGCGACGATCGAACCCGAGAAAATCGATACTGACAGATGTAGTAAGAGATGTTAAAGCGCCATCGGCACTTGGAAAGGCTGCCGAAATAAGTCCGATAAGAAATACCAATCCCGCCATTGGACTGAGATACTTAAGAGCAATTGTAGGAAATATTTCATCACTTGTTGTCACAAACACTCCTTTGGTTTGCATATAAATCAGCAACAGGGCGCCCAGAAAAAGAAATAAAAAATTTACAAATACGAGTATTGCGCTGAATGTGAACATATTCTTCTGTGCTTCCCTTATATTTTTGCAACTAAGGTTTTTCTGCATCATCTCCTGATCGAGCCCTGTCATAACAATTGTGATAAACATCCCGCTGAAGAACTGTTTCAGAAAAAACCTTTCGTGATGCCAGTCGGTAATAAACATTTTTGAAACAGTACTCTCTTTTACTGTTGTGAATAATTTAACAAGAGAAACATCAAGATCCTTACTTATATAAATAACTGAAAGCACTACAGCAAGCAACATGAAAGTTGTCTGGAGAGTATCGGTCCATATAATGGTCCTGATTCCTCCTTTCAGAGTATAAAGAATTATGAGAATGATGAATACCAGAACATTTACCCAAAAAGGAATGTTCCATGCATCAAAAACAAAAACCTGCAAAACATTTATAACCAAAAACATACGTAATGATGCACCAAGTGTTCTTGAAATAATGAAAAACCCGGCCCCGGTTTTGTACGACCAATAACCAAACCGTTGATTCAGATATGAGTAAATAGAGGTCAGCTTAAGCCTGTAATATAATGGAAGTAAAACAAGGGCAATCACGAAATAACCAAACAGGTACCCCAGAACTACAACCATATAACTGAACTGAGTATCTTTTACCCAGCCGGGCACCGACATGAAAGTTACTCCGGAGAGTGAAGCTCCGATCATTCCGTATGCAACAACAAACCAGGGAGAGATTTTATTACCGATAAAAAAAGACTGACTGTCGGCCTTACGCGCTGTGAACCATGTAACAGCAAACAGAATTACAGTATAAAGCAGGAATATACCAAGAATTAGTAGTGGCGACATATCATATCAATTAATTTACAAGAATAATAAAAAGAAAGGAAGACAAAAAATTCTTTCCGGGTTTAATAACACCGGAAAATTGAACTAATTTTGTCTGAAAGTTCTATTTATGAGTTTTACTGAATTTCCTTCCAGGCTACTCGAAAATGCCGTTAACGAATTTGCTTCCCTTCCCGGTGTTGGAAGGAAGACAGCTTTCAGGCTGGTAATGAATCTGTTAAAAAGAGATTCTGAAGAAGTAAGGCGATTTGGAGAGAGTATAATTAAACTTCATGGAGAGATTCACTATTGCAAAGTTTGCCATAATATTTCCGATACTGAAATCTGCAATATCTGTAATGATGAAAAGAGGGAAAAGACAGTTATATGTGTAGTTGAAAGTATTCAGGATGTGATGGCTATTGAAAATACCCGGCAATTTAAAGGATTGTATCATGTACTTGGAGGTATAATTTCCCCTATAGATGGAATAGGCCCGTCTGATCTGAAAATTGATAGCCTTGAAAATAAAGTGAAAGCCGGAGGTATCGAAGAAATAATTTTTGCTTTGAGCACAACAATGGAAGGTGACACTACAAACTACTATCTTTACAAGAGGCTCAGCAAGTACAATATCATCCTTACTACGCTTGCGCGGGGTGTGGCAATAGGCGATGAACTTGAATATACCGATGAGATAACACTCGGACGCGCAATAAACAACAGGAATCCCTACCGGCAATAATTTACTCCCCTCTTCGCTTTCGCACACCTTCAGCGAAGCAAAGTGGGGTTTGGGTAAAAATGCGGATTCTGAAGTCCCCGGATAATATTTAAACCGGCAGAAAATTGATACAAATTTTATGATTTTCATCACCTGAAAACCGGGTTTAGAAAAAAATTTGCAACTGTTAGTAAAAAGGAGTGTCGCAAATTGTTCAATTTCTAATAAATTCTTAGCTTTGAGAAGAAAATGAATACATTTAGCCTCAAAATACAGACTCACAAATGTTAAGGACACATCATTGAATAAAGATCTATTTGTTGTATGATGAAAAAATTACTTCTGTTATCATTGCTGCTTGCCACATTAATCAATCATGATTTAATCTCTCAGTCGAAAGCAGAGATTAAAAATAATTTTTATGATGCTGAAAGCTTGTTTTTGTATGATTCTTACAAAGATGCTTTGTTCATATATCTGCAGTTACTAAAAATTTATCCAAATAATTCGAACTACAAGTACAGGATCGGCCAGTGCTATTTAAATATCCCCGGAGAGAAAAAGAAAGCTATCAGTTACCTTGAAGATGCTGTAAAAAATATTAATCCTGACTATAAGAAAGGCAAATTCCGGGAGACAGGCGCCCCCTACGATGCGCTGAATTACCTTGCCAATGCGTACCAGATCAATTATCAACTTGACAGGGCTCTTGAAACTTATGAAACCTTCAGAAAAAACATCAACTCTGAACAATATGATACAACAATCGTAAACCTCGAGATGCAATCATGCCTGAACGCAAGGGAAATTATGCGTAACCCTCTTTATGTGAAGGAGAAAAACCTTGGTAATATTATAAATGGAAACAACTCTGAATTTAACCCGGTTGTTTCTGATAATGAGGATATGCTTGTATTTTCTAGAAGTCTGCCATTTTACGATGCAATTCTTTACTCAACAAAAACCAATGGAAAATGGTCAGTCCCTCTTAATATGAATGAGCTTCTAAATGTTGACAGAGATCTGTTTCCAACCTCAATTTCAAAAGACGGAAAAACTCTGTATCTCTACAACTCTGCTAATTACGATGGAAATATTTATTCATCAAATTTTGAGAACGGTAGGTGGTCTCCAATAGTAAAACTTAATGATAAAATCAATACAAAGTACTGGGAATCACATGCAACAATCTCCCACGACAATTCGAAACTTTATTTTACGAGCAATAGAAAAGGAACTCTCGGTGGGCTTGATATATATGTTTCCAAAAGAGACAGTAGCGGCGACTGGGGAACTGCCGTAAACCTTGGACCGGTTATAAATACCCCTTACAATGAGGAATCACCTTTCCTGAGCGCTGATGACAAAACCCTGTTTTTTAGTTCCAGAGGTCATTTAAATATGGGAGGTTATGATATTTTCTTTTCCACCCTGCGTAATAACGGGGAATGGTCTGTTCCTTCAAATGTTGGCTATCCAATAAATACAACTGACGATGATCTGTTTTTCAAAACTCAGAATGATGGTTATGAAGGATACATTACAAAAGACAATCCCGGTGGTTTCGGGAAACTGGATATTTACCGGGTTGAGATGTTTTCCAATAATCATCCCAGGAAGTTCTTTGTAAGAGGAATTGTTAAAGCTTCTGACCTCATGAACAATCTGAGAGATAGTGTGAAGGTCAGCATCATGAATATTAAAAACTCAGGCCAGAAATTGGTTATTTATTCCAACCCTGAAACAGGGGAGTTTGATTTAAATCTGCCTCAAGGCAATTATCAGATAAAATATGAAGGCTATGGAAGTGAAACAACCGTGAAAAACTTCGACCTGCCGATTACAAACCCGTCAGACAGCTTCGAACTTCCATGGACAATGCTTGCAAAAACTGACTTTGTTGCTGATTTAATTGTCGAAAGCAATAAAAATATTTCAGTTACAAATGGCGACACATTACTGTTTCCCCTGAGGGTTGAGCCAAAATCGCTCCTCACAATTGAACATTGGGTGGAAGATTCACCGGTGTCTGTTGAACAGTATTTTATGAATGGTTCTACCTTTAACTATAAAATGGCGCCCAGCCCCGGGAATAATAAGTTAGTATTTAAACTGACCGACAGATTTAATAATTCGGCTTCAACCGAAATATTTATCACCTGGGAAAAAGAAATTTCAAAACAACCTTCAATTCTGCCGGAATATAACCCCGTCACTGTTAACAAACAGATCGCTGAGTTCATTGCAATTCTTAAGAACCGGGCTGACGATGACCTGCTGAAGGTTATTGTAGATTCCGATATTGAAAATCAACAATTCGGCAATGCAGATGATATCCTCTCATGGCTAAAAAAAGAAGCCGCCAGGAAAAACATAAGTTCTGAAGAGGTTGACAGACTTGCGCTCAAGGTTGCTATCATGGATAATATCCTTACTCAGGCCGCTGTTGACCTGTTGGCAAAATACACCTATGGCGATCTGAAAAAAATACTCGACGATCTTGACATTTATAAGGCTAAACTCAAAACATGGACCGACTTGCAGGAATATATTTCGGCCAGAACAGGCGGTAAGATAAGCCCGGAAGCGCTGAATAAAATTGCTGCAGATATTTTATCCGGTATTGATCCGTCAATATCAATATTGAGAGAAAAAATATTAGCCTTCAGCGAAAATTACAAAGAAGAAAACCTCGTCAGGCAATCAGTTGCTACTACCGACCTCGGTAATATCAAGTTAAAAGAAAAGTGGCTCCTGACCTTTATAAATGAATCTGGTAAACAGGGGCTTACACTTGACCAGATTTCAGAAATGCTGGTTATGATAAGTTCACTACCCGATACTAAGGTTGAACAATACCTGCGCGATCTGATTGAACAAACTGAAGAGCCGCTTCTCTCATCTCTGAAATCAATTGATCTGAAAAAAGAAAAAATCAAATCGCCAAAGGATCTGATTATGTTTCTTCTGACCAATAAAGAAAAGTATCCTGAAGAAGCAGTCTCTAAAAGTATTGCAAATCTTATTATCGCTAAAGACATCCCCGCGGGTATCATTACTTCACAACATACAACCGTAAAAGATTATAAATTATGGATATTGTTGATCGTGGCAGGAGCTTCATTCCTCTTCTTTTTCATTATTTCCCGGAAAAAAAGGAAGAAAAATTCAAAATAGATAAATAAGGAATGGTCGGCTTTCCCCGGTCATTCCTTATAAAATATGTATATGATTAATAATCCTTTTGCATTAATTTTTAAATTTGTTTTTCAAAATCATTGAATATGAGCAAAAGAGCTGCCTGCTTGTTTGTTGCAACAGTATTTTACTTATCAGGTTATGCACAGGACAATAAAAATCTTCAGGACACATTCCTTGAAGCTGAATTCTTTTTCATAAATGAAGATTATCCCGATGCCATCATTAACTATTTACAGCTATATGAAAAACTACCTGAAAATTCGAACCTGGCATACCGTATAGGAGTTTGCTACCTCAATATCCCGGGGAAAAAGAATCTTTCAGTTGACTATCTGGAAACTGCATCAAAAAATATATCAGCAAAGCATAAAGAGGGAACTATTAACGAGGTAGCTGCACCTTATGATGTATTATATGATATAGGCAAAGCTTACCGTATTAATTACATGTTCGATAAAGCAAAAGAAGCTTTCAAAAAATACGAAGGGACACTACTTCCTGATGACCGCGATAACCTCGAATTCATTAAACACGAAATTGAAGTATGTGACAGGGCAAAAGATTTGATTGCCAAACCGGTTGCATTTACCGAGGAGAACCTTGGAGAACCCTTTAATGATGAAAAAGCAAACTTCAATCCGTTGATTTCAGCCGATGGAAAATCGTTTGCTTACATGGTTTCTCTCAAATTCTACGATGCAGTGATGTTTTCCAGACTTGCCAATGGAAAATGGACTGCCCCTGTTAACATTACTCCGGAACTTCAATCTGACGGAGATTTTTACATTTCCTGCCTCTCAGCCGATGGGAAACTATTATTCCTTTCAAAAGATGATAATTATAACAGTGATATTTTCACAAGTTCATTTAATGGTACCAGATGGTCAAAAACTGTTAAACTAAACAAAAACATCAATACGAAATACTGGGAATCGCACGGTTTTATTTCAGAAGCCGGCGATCAGCTTATTTTCGCCTCCGACAGACCTGGCGGCTTTGGTGGGCTCGATCTGTATGTATCTCATAAAGTTAATGGCGACTGGGGGCCCACGGTTAACCTTGGACCGGAAATAAACACACAATTCAATGAGGACCGGCCATTCCTTATTAATAATGGTAAGAGCTTGTTTTTCAGCTCACAGGGGCATGAAAATATTGGAGGATATGATATTTTCAGAACCGACCTGCAGTCAAATAGCTTATGGAGTGACCCCAAAAACCTGGGATATCCAATCAACACAACTGACGATAATTTCTTCTTTATGCCCACAGGAGATGGTAAATCAGGCTATTATTCCATATTTAAAGAGTCGGGAGGATTAGGGAAGGAAAATATTTACAAAATAACCCTGAGATAAAAATTTGGCTGACTATTAAACTACGATACAGAAAAAATACTACATTTGTTCTGATGGTAAACTTCAGAGTAAAAATTATCCTGTTACAACTGCAACTATTAACTCTGGTTATCTTTCCGGTTGCTGTCTCATCTCAGCCTTCCAGCGAGATGAAAAAGATATTTGCCCAGGCAGAGTCGTATTACCTTTTTGAAGATTACGAACTGGCTAATCAACTTTATATCTTGCTTGAAACACCTGACAATCTGAATATTAAATATAAAATAGGCGTCTGCTATCTGAATATCCCGGGTGAAAAAGAGAAATCAATACCATATCTTGAAGCAGCTATCTTAACTTCCAGTTATGATTCAAAAACTGAATCATTTATAGAGATGAGGGCTCCCGTTGATGCTTATTTCTATCTTGCAAAAGCCTATATGACTAATAATGAACTTGAGAAAGGGCTCATTACTTTTCTTACTTTCAAAAACATTACAAGAGATACAAAATTGGAAATGAAGAACCTCGATTATATTAATCAGGAGATTCAGGCCTGCAAAAACGCGATTCAATTCAAGAAAAATCCTGTTTTTCTCAACAAAAGAACAATGGGAAGTGATTTCAGTCAGGGCTCAATAAATGAGAAGCCTGCAGTAAGCTTTGACGGGAATACAATAGTTTACACTGAACGCAGAGGCCTTGTTAATGATATCCTTTTTTCAAGAAAGGAGAATGATATTTGGCAGCCTCCACGGGAAATAACTTCAGAGATCAAAGCAGGCAACGATTGCTCATCTTGTTCTCTTAACAGCGATGGTACCGAGCTTTATCTTTATAAAACCGGTAACTTCGACGGCGATATATATTCATCAAATTATATAAACGGTATCTGGTCGCCAATTAAAAGACTCAATAAGAATATTAATACAAAGTACTACGAATCCCATGCTTCTATCTCCTCTGACGGTAAAAAACTCTATTTCACAAGTAACAGGAAAGGGGGAGTGGGGAACCTCGATATTTATGTTTCTGAAAAAGATGGTAATGGTAATTGGGGGCCGGCGGTAAATCTTGGGTCTGCTGTAAATACCCCATTTAATGAGGATACGCCATTTATTACACAGAATGATTCGGCACTTTATTTTTGTTCCGAGGGACACAATTCAATGGGAGGATTTGATAATTTTAAAAGCATCAAGGTCGGCCCCGACTGGAAAACACCTTCCAATCTTGGCTTTCCAATTAATTCTACTGATGATGATAATTTTTTTCAGCCTGTAAATAATGGACTGAATGGTTATTATTCAATGACAACCGATTACAAAAAGAAAGAAATATTCTATCTCAGTCTGAAAGATACCGGAATATCGGCCGTCAATGACACAACAATAATAAAAATAGTCCCTTCCCCGGTGGTTATAGTCCCTTCCCCTGTGGCTATAGTCCCTTCCCCGGTGGCTTATGAAGATATCAATCTTTCAAAAATACCTCATGTCTCTGCTGTTGACACAACTATCCTTATCAAAAACATGAATGTTAATGATGTCAGCGATAAAAATGTTGATGACTCCGATGTACTCTACTATACGGTACAGGTAATGGCTCTCTATAATCCAGTTGATGTGAGCTATTTTAAATACATTACCGATATGAAGATAATGTACAATGATTTAGATAAATTTTACCGGTACACTACCGGAAGATTTTCAACAAAGGAAGAAGCTTATACGTGGAGGCAGGAGTTGACAAAAAAAGGATATCCTGAAGAAATCTTTATCAAGAAAGTTTCTAAATAAGACATTCAGCTAATCATGAAATTCAAAGAAATAAAGCTCAGGGCTCTTGAGCCGGAAGATCTGGAACTTCTTTATGAATGGGAAAACAACGATTCCAACTGGATAATAAGCAATACTCTATCTCCTTTTTCAAAATATACTCTTAAGCGTTACCTTGAGAATTCACATAAGAATATCTATGAAACCGGCCAACTCCGGCTCATGATTGACCATATTCCTGATAATAAAACCATTGGCACTATAGATATTTTTGAATTTGATGCATTCCATAAAAGGGCCGGATTAGGAATTCTTATTGCTAACGAGACGTACAGGAGAAAAGGATATGCATCAATGTCACTGACTTGTCTCAAAGAATATTGTTTTAAAACACTCCAATTGCACCAGCTGTATTGTAATATCCTGGTAAATAATTGTGAGAGCATGGATCTTTTTACAAAACAGGGATTTGTTCAGACCGGGGTTAAGAAAGACTGGATCAAGACATCAGATGGATATCTCGATGAATACCTGTTTCAATTAATTGATTAATCCGGTTGCCAGCAACCCACATGCAGCCGATATATCTATCCCACGCGATTTACGAACGGAAGCTGATATCCCTGAAACAATAAGGTTATGTTTGAAGAACTGCATTCTTTCGGCTGAAGATGAAATATTCAGGTCATTCCCGACACAATGATAAGCTAACAGGTTGACCCTTATAGTTGAACCTTTAAGTAGGGCCTTAAGTCCTTCAAGATGGTTATCTGTATCATTCAAATCTTTTATCATAACATAAGCAAGGCTTAATCTCCTTTTCTTTTTAACAGGATAATTCTTCATTATCTCAATTATGTTATGGGCAGGATACTGTTTTTCAACGGGAACAAACCTTTTTCTCTCTTCGTTGAATGGAGAATGAAGACTTAAAGTAAGATTACAATCAGAACTCTGAAGGAATTTTTCAACCCCGTGGGTTATACCCACTGTTGAAACAGTAACGTTCCGCGGACTAATGGCAAGACCCCATTCAGCTGTTATTATCTCGCAGGCCTTTAAAACATTTTTGAGATTATCCATTGGTTCACCCATACCCATGAATACTATATGAGTAACTTTTCCTGCTGTGGGAATACTGATTATCTGGTTAATAATTTCGCCTGCCGACAGGTTACCCCTGAAACCATACCTGGAAGTAACACAGAACGGGCAACCCATCCGGCATCCCGATTGAGTTGAGACACATACAGTATTTCTTTTATTATCAGGCATATAAACTGTTTCAAACTCTTTCCCTGTTTCAGTTCTGAATAGATACTTTACTGTTTTATCAGCCGAAACTTCAGATGCAACAGGCATGAAAATCCCGCTACCGGCAATAACGGCAAGCTCATCTTTAAGCTTACATGGAATTTTTGTGATCTGCGAAATTTCACTTGTTCTTTTTTTATATATACTGTTCGAGATTGAAACGGCATGAGAAAGGGTAAAACCGGATGGCCCGATAAGACTATAAATCTCATCAGAAGTTAAACCGCAAAGACTCTTTTTAACCATAATCGCCGGATATTTGCAAAAATAATCAGATTATTTTTATCTTAGTAAATATTATCACATGGTGCCGCGGTATTCTTTATAATCTGACTTGGAAATGAACAATTGGAACTCACTATATATTTACTTCATATCCGGAACAGGAAATGCACGCGCTTCGTCAGAATGGATTGCTGATGAGGCAAGAAAGAAAGGGATTAAAACGGTTGTGCAGCAAATTGACAGGTTAGAGAATATTATTATGCCACTGGCTGATGAGAAGCCGCTTATCGGTTTTGCTTTCCCTACGCACGGTTTCAATGCGGCCCCGATAATGCTCAGGTTTATTGCCGGTTTTCCTCCCGGCCTGTGCAAAGAGATTTTTCTTCTTAATACCCGCGCAGGTATGAAGCTCTATAAGTTGTTTATGCCCGGGCTAAGCGGCGTGGCTCTTTTACTCCCGGCATTTATCCTCTTGCTCAAGGGTTATAAATGTATCGGTTTCAGACCGGTTGACCTCCCATCAAACTGGATTCCACTTCATCCCGGACTTAAAAAGAAGGTGATTGAATCGATCTTTACAAGGTGTGAAAAGATCGTGAGAAATTTTGCAAATAAAATTCTTTCAGGAAAAAAGGTTTTCAGGGGCCTCTTCAGCATTCCTGTTGATCTGCTAATAAGTCCTATTGCCCTGGGATATTATGTCGGGGGAAGATTTTTTCTTTCAAAGACATTTATCGCTAACTATAACTGCAATAATTGCGGATTATGCATCAAAGAATGTCCGACATCTTCGATTAAGCTCGTGAGAAACAGGCCATACTGGAAGTTAACCTGCGAAAGCTGTATGAGGTGTCTGAACCGCTGCCCCGAGAGAGCAATTGAGGCAGCTCATGGAATGGCTACTGCTTTCTGGATAGTTTTCACAGCAGTAAATACCCAGATTATATTACTCATTATCAATTTCCTGAATATCCGGCCTGACGTGTGGTGGTGGAAAATAACTGCCCAGGTAATAAGTATTGCAGGAATGGTACTGATTTCCACTTTTCTTTACAGAATTATGCATTATGCAATGGATTTTAAACCTGTAAAGTACATTGTACGGTTTTCTTCACTCACGGCATTACCGTTCTGGAGGAGATACCGATATTTGAAAAACAACAAAAACCAGAGTAATCCTGTTAATAAAATAACAACTCAAAAGTTAAAACAATGAAAACAATAAAAACATTATTAATCATCACCTTCGCGCTGGCCTCGTGCACCAATAACGGCCAGGGGAAAAAACTTAACTTAAAACAAAAAACTATGGCAACAGACAGCACAAAACAATACGGCTATAACAGGGATTTCCTGAAAAAGCACACGAATATTATCGAATTAAAAAATGATGAATCAGCCATTGCAGTGGTTCCGGCATGGCAGGGAAGGGTTATGACAAGCACTGCTGAAGGAGATGCAGGCTTCAGCTTTGGCTGGATTAACCGTGAGCTTATTGCCTCGGGTAAAATACTTCCTCATATTAACGCATTCGGTGGCGAAGAAAGGATATGGCTCGGCCCTGAAGGCGGTCAGTTCTCCATCTTTTTCAATAAAGGAAAACCTTTCATTTACGAGAACTGGCAGACACCTGAATTCATGGATACAACACCATATCAGATCATTGCAACAACAGATTCATCAACACTGTTCGGAAGTGATATTACAACAGAGAACTACAGCGGAACCCTGTTTAAATTAAGACTCGAAAGAGAGGTTACCCTTCTCACTGAGAAAGAGATAATTAAACAAACGTCTGTTAATGTGCAAGGATTAAATCGCGTTGCTTACCGCTCGCGAAACACTATCATCAACAAAGGAGAAATAGCCTGGAAAAAAGAGACAGGGCTACTTTCGATCTGGTTGTTGGGAATGTATAACCCTTCCCCTACTGTCGTCGTTGTCATACCTGTTAAACCAGGCGATGAGAGACTTCTGGGACCCAGGGTAAATGATAATTATTTTGGTAAGATATCTGACGACCGGCTTAAGGTTTCAGGAAATCATATTTTCTTCAGGGCAGACGGGAAAAGCAGGGGAAAAATCGGTATTCCACCATTAAGGTCAACAGGTACGATGGGAAGCTATGACTCAGAGAACAGGATACTTACCCTGTTAATATGCAGATTAGCAGAAGGGAAAAGTGATTATGTCAACTCATCGTGGCAGATCCAGGAGAACCCATATTCGGGCGATGCACTTAATTCTTACAATGATGGTCCTCTTGAAGATGGTACTCAGATGGGCCCCTTTTATGAACTTGAGACCTCCTCACCGGCTGTTGAACTTAAGCCGGGAGAAAGTCTCAATCATATTCAGTTTACCATTCATTTAACAGGAGACCCTGAAAAACTTGATAAGGTGGCCCGTGAAGTATTAGGTGTCAGCCTGGATGAAATTATAAATGCTTTTTAGTTTTTAACTTCAGTACCCTGCATCAGTCCTCTGTTCTTAAGAAGAGGTTCTATAACAGGTTCGCGACCGCGGAAGTTTACAAACATCTGCATTGCATCCATAGTACCGTTTTTCTCAAGAATATTTTTGCGAAATGATGTTGCCGTAGCCTGATCGAAGATACCTTTTTCCTTAAACGCTTCAAAAGCATCATTATCGAGCACAGCGGCCCAGATATAGCTGTAATATCCTGAATCATAACCTCCTGCAATATGAAGGAAGTAGGTGCTCCTGTAACGCGATATGATTTCAGGTATCAGGCCAATCTGAGTAAAATATTCCTTTTCAAAATTCTGAACATTAACATTTACCGGAGCTTCGAGAGTATGATATTTCATGTCGAGAAGTGATGCGGCAAGATATTCCACGGTCTCAAACCCCTGGTTGAAATACCCGCTGTTTTTTATTTTCTGAACCAGCCCGGCAGGAATAGTCTCGTTTGTTTTATAGTGTTTTGCATACATATTCAGAACTTCAGGTTCTGTTGCCCAATGTTCCATCAGCTGCGAAGGTAGTTCCACGAAGTCCCACGCGACATTTGTCTGGTTATAGGTACTTTTGTTAAAGAGCCCATCCAGTGCATGTCCGAACTCATGGTAGAGCGTACTTGCTTCGTCAACGCTCAGTAGTGCGGGCAGATTGCCACTTGGGCGGGTAAAATTGAAAACCACGGTTACAACCGGGGTAATACCCAACTTATTAACGATATGAAAGCTGCGATAGCTTCCACACCATGCGCCCTGCTGTTTACTTTCTCTCGGGTAAAAATCCATATATAACACACCAAGGTGAGAACCGTCAGCCTCTTTAACTTCAAATGGCTGAGCGTCAGGATGAGGCCGCGGCAAACCGGCAATCGGAGTGAAAGTAATCCCGAATAGTTTATTTGCAACGGTAAACGCGCCATCGCGTACGTTATCGAGTTTGAAATAAGGTCTTAACTCGCTGTCGTTCAAATCATATTTAGCCTTTCTGAGTTTCTCGGCATAATACCACCAGTCGGATGGTTCGAGTTTGAACTTTCCTCCTTCTTTATCAATTATCTTCTGCATCTCTGCAACTTCGCTTTTTGCAACAGGAATCGCTTTTTCCCAAAGATTATCGAGAAGCTTAAAGACATTCTCAGGCACTTTAGCCATACGCGGTTCAAGAACAAAATCTGAGTGAGTTTTATATCCAAGCAGTTTGGCTCTTTCTGCACGCAGTCTCACGATCTCGGCCAGTACACTATTATTGTCAAATTCATTCCCATTATTGCCCCTGTTGGTATAAGCATCATAAATCTGTTTCCGGAGCTTCCTGTTTTCAGAATATGTAAGGAAAGGGAAAATACTTGGCCGCTGGGTTGTAAAGGCCCACTTACCCTCCTGTCCTGATGCTTTAGCCGCTTCAGCTGCTGTAGCAATTACAGATTCGGGAAGACCGGTGAGGTCATCTTTATTAACATACATTTTAAAACTATTTGTTTCAGCAAGGATATTCTGGCTGAATTTTACAGTAAGAACAGATAGTTTCTGATTCAGGATTTTCAGTGTATCCTGATCTATTTTATTCAGGTTAGCGCCATTCCTGACAAATCCTTTATATAGATTTTCAAGTAAAAATTTCTGTTCGGGATTTAAATTGAATTCTGCCTGGTTATCATAAACCGATTTAACCTTCCTGAAAAGTTCGGGATTAAGGAGAATCTCATCACGGTATCCTGATAGCACAGGTGAGATATCCATTTCGATCTTTTGAAGTGAATCGTTCGTATTGGCAGAGGACTGTGAAAAGAAAACCAAAGATACATTGGATAACAGCTGGCCTCCCCTGTCGAAAGCTTCGATTGTATTTTTAAAGGTTGGCGTACTTTTAGATTTAGAAAGTTTTTCAATCTCATTCCTCCCATCTGCCATTCCCTTTTCAAATGCCGGCATATAATGTTTCGCCATAATCTTTTCAAAAGGAGGAACATCGAATGGAGTATTATACCCGGTAAAAAATGGATTGCCTGTATCAACTACAGGCTTATTCTTACAACTTGTGATTGCAATACACATAATTCCGCTGATTAGCAAAAATTTACAAATTCTTTTCATAGATATTACTTTTTTGATTTCTACTCTGCACTGTCTTATCTGCAAAATAAGGTTATTCAAAAATGGAATCAAAAAAAAATTATTCTTTTCTTTATGTCCCTCCCTCTTGGGCATAGCCGTCAACCTAAGGAAAAAATGGAAGTATTATGAAGTCTCAGAATACATTTTAACTATGACGAAGTTCTTCGCCAGGCGGGAAATAATTAGAAATAAGAATGAAGAACATTCGAATGTTGAACTAAGAAATTAACTACAGTTCTGATTT
>JBAXXU010000027.1:0-43633 GCA_037127735.1 Bacteroidota bacterium | reverse complement strand
CGTCAGGGACTTAATATCGGTAGAAATGAAAGTCACCCCATGAATTAAGATGTCCTGTAGGGACGTAATAAAATAAAGGGTTTCAGTAGTTTTGTAAATATTTAACCAGACAGTAATGGTAAGAATATTAAAACCGGGAAAAATTTCGCATTTCATTTTTTTGTTATATTGTAACCCGGAAAAATTCTATAAATTTCAATAATGACAGCTAAACAAAACTCTGCAAATAAGTCTGCTCAGGCAAACTGGATGACGGTCGGAACGATTGGTTTATTATTTTTTATTTTTGGTTTTGTTACCTGGTTAAACGGCATACTGATACCCTATCTGAAGATTTCCTGTGAATTAAATCATTTTGAATCTTACCTCGTTGCATTTTCATTTTATGTTGCTTATGTGATCATGGCAATACCATCTTCATGGCTGTTGAAAAGAACAGGCCTGAAAATGGGGATGATGCTTGGTTTACTTATCATGGCCGGGGGAGCTCTCTTTTTCATTCCCGCCGCAATGACCCGAACCTATTCCCTTTTTCTTTCAGGACTGTTCATTATGGGAACCGGGCTGGCCATCCTTCAGACTGCAGCAAACCCATACATAACAATGCTGGGACCGATTGAAAGCGCTGCCCGGCGAATAAGTATAATGGGTATTGCAAATAAGTCGGCCGGGGTAATTGCAACATTCCTTTTTGGGGTAATGGCGCTGAAAAACGGGGACGCGCTGCTGTCAGGTCTTAAAACAATGGATGTGACCCTGAAAGCAGCAGCATTGAACGATCTGGCTTCCCGGGTTATAATCCCGTATCTCGGAATGGCAGCCATACTTGCTGTAATAGGAATATTGTTAAAAGTTTCAAAGTTACCGGAGATTGATCCTAACGTGGAAAACACAGGTGCCGATGAAAAATTTTATGGTTCCAAAACCTCTATATTTCAGTTCCCTTATCTGTTACTTGGTGTCCTGGCCATCTTTTGCGATGTAGGTCTGGAGATCGTGGCAGGCGACACGATTATCAGTTACGGACTGAGTCAGGGAATTCCTATATCTATCGCGAAGCATTTTACATCAATGGTTATGATAGCTTCCATAATAGGTTACACAATCGGGGTTATTGTCATACCGCGTTATATTTCACAAAGCAAAGCCCTTCGCATTTGTGCAATTCTTGGTATAGCCCTTACCGGATTGGCTGTCGGATCTCCAAAATTGATTTCGGTGGTATTCATTGCTCTGCTTGGTATGGCCAACTCTTTGATATGGCCTTCAGTATGGCCTCTGGCAATTGAAGGACTTGGTCGTTTTACCCGTATCGGCTCCTCGCTGCTTATCATGGGTAATTTAGGAGGGGCCCTTTTGCCATTATTATACGGTCGTCTCGCGGATATCGTCAATCCGCAACTGGCTTACCTGATTGTTATCCCGTGTTACTTCTATATTTTATATTATGCCGTGGCAGGTCATAAAGTTGGAAAACATGTAAAGAAGTTGCCCGAACCGGCTTAACTTATTATGATGTTGAATCCAAAACATTCAGTAATTTTATCAGAGAAGATGCAATTTAACCTGAATTATTCACAAATATACTTAAAGCGCTCTTTTTCTTTGTGTTACTTTGTGATGTACTTTGTGTACCTTCGTGGTAAAAAAATATTAAACACTAAGTCGCACAAAGGGTTACACAAAGGTTCACAATGTTTATGAATAAAAGAAGTTGAAATAAACTGTTATGAAGAATTTATCAGGAAATTGAAGCGCCTGCAGCACTAACTGTTGATGATACCTGGCGGTTAAAGGATGAATTAAATTTGAAAATATTTCAAAAATTAATACGAACTTTGAACAGTTTGAACCTCTCAAAACAGTTAAAAAAATCGCATGAAAGAAGACAAACAAGAATTAAGCCAACCGGATTTAGCGGTAATATTTAAATTCTTATATTTTACCTGATGATAAAGATCGAAGCAAGCGTTTCAAAAGGATGGCTCCATAAACATGGGGGATTTGTTTTTACCGATCAGTATTATCTTGACCCGATTTACCGATGGGAACAGGATACCAAAATAAATAAATTTGTAACCGGAAAATTTCCACGTTATGCAATTTATAATTTTGAGGCCAATCTTCCTCAGGCAAAACATGTTAAAGAGAATCATGTACTTGTAGGAGCCATTCAACCCAATATGATCCTCGCTACCATTCTTGGCGCACAATTCTCATTTTTCGAAGACAAGGATGCAGATGTTAAGGGTCGTCCTCTCGAGTTCATATCAGACAAGAAGGAGTTGCCCGCGCTCAATTCTATACTTGACCACGCACTTGTTAAGGAGCTTGAAAGGCAAATGAAGCTGATTCTTGCCACTCGTTGCGAACTAAAGGTTATTCCACCTTTCTTCTGGGATGAATCAGGACGGGCTACAATTCACGGGATTGTTACCACATCCCTCAAACTCACCGGGGATAACATCATGATCATTATGATGTCTGATCCTGATCTTGCTCATGCCATCCATCAGTGGATAGTTGATGCTTATGTTATTCTGATACACCATTTTGCGAAGTTAGCGAATCTGCCTGTTACTTCGGTGCACGTGGGTGAGTGCGCCGGAACAATGATATCATCAGAGCTATATGAAGATTTTATTGTACCATATATCAGTCAGCTGGGAGACAAGCTTGGCGAAGTCCGGCTTCATACATGTGGAATCTCCGATCACCTGATTATATCTATATCACATATTAAGAATCTAAAGATCATTGATACCGGCTCAGGAACTTCAGTTGGCGCTATAAGAGAATTAATGGGATCTGAATTTGAGATAAATATCGCCCCTCCGATGGAACTTCTGATGGATGGTGTCTCTGAGGCAGAGATTCTTGACTGGCTCGATAAAACAATATCAGAAAACAAGGGAGGCCCCCTTCAGATTGCCTATCATTTGGAACCGGATTATGAGATGCAGAACTGCCTGGTGATGCATGAAGAACTTGAGAAAAGGGGACTTATTACCAATAAAAGATTGTATTGAACTGATCCTGAATATGTTGAAGGGACTAAATATTAGCAGTGATAAGCGTACCCCGGATACCGCTCTCCTGAAGTTCAAGATCGGAATTAAATTATCTTGCATTATTGAGCATTGAACTTGTGATGGCAATACTCCTGGCTGAAACAGCACATGCCCCGAAATATCCCAATGCTCCATTGGTAAAAATAACGTCTGGATTAGCTGGTGTTGACCCGAAAACAGGGTTAGAATAAAGGAGGTCTTCGAGAGTACGGTAATATCCAAACGTCTGCTTATTGAGTGATAAGAGCTCGATCATGTAATTATGTTTTGCTTCAGCATGTGCAACCCTTAGCTCGGTTTCCATACCATTAGTGTACTGGTCATCAAACAACCGGTAATTTTCAGCCTGAGTAGAATCGTTTATAAAAACCTTTATCCGGTAAAAGTTCTTTTCAAGAGGGTCGTTAAAGAAACAATGTATTTCCACATGTACTTCATTTTGAGTTTTGCCCCCGATATCGAAATGCTGGGACTGGCTTTTCCTCAAACTCAATGAATCGATATTTACATGACTTAGCATGGTAGAAGAACTAACATATTCAGCGTTTTCGGATATAACTTTCAGGGTGTATGTCCTTCCGGGTATTCCATGAATTGTTGAAGTAAGATAGATACCGGGTCTTGTCTCTTTCAGACTATCTATTGTTCCAGCATCGTCAGTAATGATTACTTCAGCACCCGAAACAGTAGGCAGAACGGGTTGATTAAAATAACTTCCGGATTTACTGATGGTTACTGCATAAGGCCCTGGTCCGTCAGTGATAATGCCTTCGATAACGATCCTCGGTGCAGCTTCATTTAGATCCACATTAATAACTTTCTGACACCCGAAAAATACAAAAACAGTCAGAATTGAAAATACTGCCTTAAATGAAGCTTCATATCTTATTTTCGTTTTTTTCAGCATATCAGGCTCCCTTTTAAAACTTAAAATTATAGGTAATTGCAGGTACAAAGCGGAAAAGAGACAATCGCACAGCTTGCATTTTTGTTGGATCGTTCGGGTCGGGCTGAAAATTGATAGCGTAAGCATTAGCGCGTCCGTAAACATTATATATTGAAAAATTCCAGTTGCTTTCAAAACTTTTGGTTCTTTTTCGTTGCCAGGTGAGCCCGAAATCCAACCTGTGATAATCGGGCATTCGATATCCGTTTCTCTCTGTATAATATGGTACAATATTCCCATCGACAATATATCGCCCGCTTGGAAATGTTACAACACTACCGCTGATATATATCCATGTTGCCGAAAGAGTAACCCGCGGGCTGACTTCATACATGCATACAATTGCTATGTTATGGGGTCTGTCTTGTTTTGCAAGAAACGCGTTACCCTCGTTGATATCTTTAAATTGCCTTTTTGTTTTCGATAAGGTATAGCTTATCCAACCCGTAAGTCTTCCGTATTTTTTTCGAATCAGAAATTCCGCTCCGTATCCCCATCCCTTGCCAAATACTAATTGTGATTCCACTTTGTTATTCAGGATGAGATTAGCCCCGTTCCTGTAATCAATTTGGTTATGCAGGGTTTTATAATATACTTCCACCGATGTCTCAAACATGTTATTTGAAAAATTCCTGAAATATCCAAGCGTATATTGATCGGCAATTTCCGGGAGAATATTAACATTACCCGGTACCCAAAGATCAAAAGGAGTTGTGGAAGTGGTATTTGATAATAAATGAATGTATTGACGGGTACGTGCATATGATAATTTGACCGAGTTTGAGTCATTAACAATATAACTCGCGAGAAGCCTTGGCTCAAATCCACCATAAGTACTGAATATTTTCCCTTTCGGATATGTGGCCGAATCAACAACATCTGATACCTGGTTGTATGTATAAACAGTGCCCGGGCCAATTGAACTGAAGAGAGAGTAACGCAATCCATAAGTTGCTTTAAGATGGTTTGAGATGGTTTGTTCGTTTGAAATATAAAATGCATTCTCAAGTGCATATCGGTTATCCATTGATCTGACGTGAAAAAAGATAGTACTGTCAACTTTACTTGGAACGAAAGTATGATAAATGGAATTGAAACCAATTTTTATAGTATTGTTTGAATTCAGATAATAATGAAGGTCTTCTTTCAGGTTCCAGTCACGGATTTCAGAAACTACATTCATGTCTTTAAGGCCGACAGCCACGTTAAAGTTATAGCTGTAACGGCTGAAGATTAATGAAGTATTTGAAAATATTTTATCGCTGATAACATGGTTCCACCTGGTTGTCGCGGTTATGTTTCCCCAACTCAGACCCAACAAACCTCCAAGGTTGAAATTATCTCTGCCAAGATAACATGAAAAATATAATCTGTCTTTGGCTGTAAACTGCCAATTGGCTTTCATATTTAAATCGTAGAAATACAGAGTTGATTTTTTCGCAGTAGAATCCGCCCCTGTGCCCGGAAGAAGTTTGAGGAAAATGTCGGCATAGGTCCTTCGGGCCGAAATCATGAACGAGCCTTTGTTTTTCAATATCGGCCCTTCCACGGCCAGCCGGGAAGCAATAATTCCGACTCCGCCCGACAAATGAAATTCTTTACTGTTTCCTTCATTCATTTTAATATCCACAACCGATGACAAGCGTCCACCATACTCAGCAGGGAAACCGCCCTTGTACAATGTTATATCTTTTATTGCATCGGAATTGAAAGTTGAAAAGAAACCAAGCAAATGAGACGGGTTATATACAGGAGCTTCATCGAGCAGGATAAGGTTCTGATCGACGCTGCCACCGCGTACATAAAAACCTGCATTTCCCTCCCCGGCCGGAGTTACTCCCGGCAGAAGCTGGATAGTTTTTAAAATATCCTTTTCACCCAGGATAACCGGTATATTCTGAATTTCTTTAACATTTATCTTTGATATCAACTCACCTGAAATAACATTTTTGTTGTTTTTTTCACCGGTAATTGTAACCTCTTTCAAGGCGATTGACACTTCTTCCAAGTCTATATTAACTTTCACGTTTTCTTTTAATTCCAGTGAAATAGTTTTGGTTTTATATCCAAGGTACTGAACGATTATCGTATAATTTCCTGAAGGAAGTGTAAGTGAGAAATACCCATAGGAGTTTGTAGTAATACCGACAGTTGTATTTTCTTTCGGATAAATAACCGCACCGGTTAATGTTTCTCCTGTCCTGGCATCCCTGACGAAACCACTTATTGTTACTGATTTCAATGTTTCATCCTCCGAAAACCCGCGATGCATATTCAGGAACAAAAAACTCAGTACTAAAAAATAGCTTTTAAATGCCATTAAATTAAATATTTACCGGAAAGTATGTTTGACAGATTGTAACTAACAGAACCTTAATTTTGAAAGTCTGAAATTTATAACTGAACCCTGGTGAAAAAATTGTGTTTAGATGTAGAAATGTTTGTTGGATATTAGTCCTCATTGCCATCAGATATTATGACATTTCAGGGTTTAATAACCTGTGCCAATACTGCCGGAACCTGAAGTAGATCATAATCATTGCTGTAAACCAGGAATTTATCGTTCCACTGTGGATTGAACTTTTCCTTATAATCGCGTTGTCCTTTATAATGAGAAAATGAACGGATCTTTTCGTATGCAAACCTCATTGATAATTACCCGGAAACCTATCGGGCTTTGCGACTTAGCGACTTCGCGGGAACTAAAAATTAAACTAACTTTTAAAATAAACAGAAACCATTTCTATCAACAGCAATTAATTTTCTTTGCACCAATGTAAAAGTAAACAAAAATATTCAGGAATAAATAAGAGTTTTACCATATCCTGGCCGTTCTGTTTATGGGCTCACCTCGAAAAGTCCCAAAATTACAAATATCAGGTACCTCCGCATTTTAAGAAATGGATATTATCATTATTTGCTTTATTATCCCGATTAAGTTGTGCATGTACTTACTAAAGAGTAACTTTCCCCTTATAAAAAGAGTCAAAAGATGAAACAATTCCCCTCTGCATTCTGGAGCATCTCCGCAACTGAGATGCTGCAAAGACTCGAAGCAAAAAAAGAAGGCTTAACAAGCAGTGAAGCCAATAAGCGGCTCGAAAAGTATGGCTCTAATCTTCTAAAGCCAAAGAAACGCACCGATGTGTTCACGCTCTTGATTTCCCAATTCAAAAGTCCTATCATATTAATACTTTTCTTCGCGACCGGGTTATCATTTTTTCTGCATGACCGGGTCGATGCATTTATTATTCTGCTGATTGTTGTGGTAAGCGGATTATTAGGATTCTGGCAGGAACACAGCGCATCGAACGCGGTAGAGAAACTTCTTTCCATGGTCCAGATAAAAGCATCTGTGCTACGCGATGGCATTGCCAAAGAAATTCCTGTTGAACAGATTGTACCGGGCGATATTGTCGCCCTGAAGGCTGGCGATATTATACCCGGCGATGGGTTGGTTCAGGAATCAAAAGATCTTTTCGTTGATGAGGCCATGCTGACAGGTGAAACATTCCCGGTTGAGAAAATGGCGGAAGTATTACCTGCAGAAACTCTTCCCGGCCAACGGACAAATTCTTTATGGATGGGGACCCATATAGTGAGCGGCACTGCAACCCTGCTAATTGTGAACACCGGAAAAGAAACTGAATTCGGCAAGGTATCCGAGCGACTTAAGCTGAGGCCACTGGAAACAGAATTTGAACACGGAATACGCCGTTTCGGCTTTTTTCTTATGGAAGTCACTCTGGTACTCGTGGTTGGAATCTTTGCCATTAACGTCTATCTTTCACGTCCTATACTTGACTCATTCCTGTTTTCATTGGCACTAGCTGTTGGACTGACTCCACAATTATTGCCTGCAATTATCAGTATCAACCTTTCACATGGAGCTAAACGGATGGCGGGAAAGAAGGTAATCGTTAAACGACTCTCTTCGATTGAAAACTTCGGCAGTATGAATGTTATCTGCTCTGATAAAACAGGCACGTTAACAGAAGGAATTGTACAACTGCAATCTGCACTCGATGCTTATGGCGATGCAAGCGATAAAGTTCTTCTTCAGGCTTATATCAATGCTTTCTACGAAACCGGATTTTCAAACCCGATAGATGAAGCTATCCGTAAACACCAGCAGTTTGATTTATCCGGTTACCGGAAGCAGGATGAAATTCCGTATGATTTTATCCGTAAACGGTTGAGCATAGTTGTTTTACACGATGATGCACATCTTATGATTACCAAGGGAGCTCTGCAGAATATCCTCGATGTGTGTTCGTCGGTAGAAACAAAAGATGGAAACATTGTTGATTTAAATACAGTTCTGAGTCATATCCAAAAGAGTTTTGAAGAGTTCAGCCATAAGGGATTCAGGACTCTCGGTGTTGCATATAAGAATATGGGGCCAGAATCGCACATCGGCAAAGAACATGAATCGGGTATGACATTTTCAGGGTTCCTCATTCTTTATGACCCACCAAAACCAAATATCCTTGAAACGATTACAGGGCTTAGGAACCTTGGAGTTTCACTAAAAATTATCACTGGCGATAATCACCTTGTAGCTGCCTATGTTAGTCAGCAGATGGGATTAAAGAATACAAAAATTCTTACCGGATCGGAGCTTATTCACATGAGCGATACCGCGCTTATGAGAAAGGCAGGTGGGGTGGATGTTTTTGCAGAAATCGAACCAAATCAAAAAGAGCGTATAATTATAGCTCTGAAAAAAGCAGGAAATGTTGTAGGCTATATGGGCGATGGTATAAATGATGCATCAGCCCTGCATGCTGCCGATGTAGGTATTTCTGTTGACAGCGCCGTGGATGTTGCCAAGGATGCAGCCGACATAGTTCTGCTCGAGAAAGGCCTTGACGTTTTGGTGCAGGGGGTAAAGGAAGGGAGGTCAACATTTGCCAACACTCTCAAGTATGTTTTCATGGCTACCAGCGCCAATTTCGGCAATATGTTCAGTATGGCCGGAGTTTCTTTAATGATCCCTTTTCTCCCGTTGCTGCCCAAGCAGATTTTGCTGACCAACCTGCTCACAGATTTCCCGGAGATGACAATCGCTACTGATAATGTTGATAATGAAATGGTTAATTATCCGCGTCGTTGGGATATAAAAGCTATCCGTAAGTTTATGATCACGTTTGGGATAGTCAGCTCGCTGTTTGACTATCTGACTTTTGGCCTGCTGTTACTTGTACTTCACGCTTCTCAGATAGAATTCAGGACTGCATGGTTCGTGGAATCAGTTGTATCGGCAACCTTGATCGTGCTCGTTATCCGAAGCCGGAAACCTTTCTTCAGGAGTCAGCCCGGAAAATATCTTTTAATTGCAACCCTCTCAATTATTACAGTGACATTGATTTTCCCATTCACACCACTTGCTCCTATTTTTGGGTTCAGCCCCCTGCCAATTCATTATTTTCTTTTAATTGGTTTGATCATTTTAGGTTACATCTTCACGGCTGAATTAGCAAAAAAGATTTTTTATAAATGGGTGAAATTCTGAAAAGAAAGATATTATAGAATTGAGATATTTCAACAGGCATTAGAAAGATGACTATAATAAACAAATTCTAAAACTTAAATTTTAGTAAAATTTACAAAAATGGCTATTATTAAAAACACCCATAAAGAAGAACACCTGGGAAGTTCCGCTTTCATCACCGATATAGTTATAGGTATGTCAGATGGGCTGACAGTGCCGTTTGCCCTGGCGGCAGGTTTGAGCGGGGCTGTACAAAGCAATGCAGTTGTCATTACGGCCGGGATAGCAGAAATTGTCGCGGGCAGCATTGCCATGGGCCTTGGAGGCTATCTTGCAGGTAAAACGGAACAGGAACATTATCAGAATGAACTGCAACGGGAATATGAGGAAGTGGAAAGCATACCGGAGGAAGAAAAGAGAGAGATAAAACTCGTCTTTGCAGAATATGGATTAAATGAATCTACTCAAAATATCATTGCCGATGAGTTAGCAAAGGACAAAGATAAATGGGTTGATTTTATGATGAAATATGAATTGGGTTTGGAAAGACCTGATGCCAACAGGGCAAGAAACAGCGCGGCAACAATTGGTATCTCTTACATTATTGGCGGATTGATTCCGCTTTCAGCATATTTTCTGACCCAGACTCCGTATCAGGGATTGATGATTTCTGCACTTCTTACGGTAATCTGCCTGTTCCTTTTCGGTTATTTTAAAAGCAAAGTGACGGGACAACAACCATTGAAAGGAGCTTTAAAGGTTACATTAATCGGTATTACAGCTGCAACAGCTGCTTTCCTGGTAGCTAAAACATTCACTAATTTGTTTTAGGTCTCTGCCTGTACAACATAGTTGCTCTTACAGAAACCATCCTCTGCTCCCTTAACCGGTATGCCGGAGTTATTGACCCCCTTGAAAAATGACAACTCTTTTCGATGAATTCTATTTATCAGCCCATTCCTTGAAGAGGGCAACTTTATCGCGGCTGACAACGAAAAGTTCACTTTTTTCTTTATTCTTCAGAGTCAATTGTAACCTGCTCGAAGAGTAACTGTACATTAGCGAAATTGCTTCGATATTAACAATACATTCGCGGTTAATTCTGAAGAACTTACGAGGATCAAGGATATTTTGTAACTGTTCAAGAGAGTAATCAACCCCATAGTCTTTACCTTGAAAATCACACAGGAAGACATTCCTTTCGCATATTTGAAAATGGCTGATTTCTCCCGTTGCCACCGACTTGTACTTTTCACCAATTTTAATCAGAAACCTCGATTTGTACTGATTCCTGAATTCATTCACGAGCTGTTTGAAATCTTTTTTAAACGGGTCTTTGTCAGCGTAAAGTTTCTTAAATTTGCCGATAGCTGATTTAAGCGACTCTTCATCAATCGGCTTCAAAAGATAATCAACACTGTTAACCTTGAAAGCTTTGAGTGTGTACTCATCATAAGCTGTTGTAAAAATTACGGGGGTGTCAACATTTATTGTTTCGAATATCTCAAAACAAAGTCCGTCATCGAGCTGGATATCCATCAGTATCAGATCGGGCTGTGGTTTTTCCTCCAACCTGTTTATCGCTTCTTCAGCAGTTTCAACTATACCCATAACGGTTATCGATCTATCTATCTTTTTCAATAAGGTGACGATCTTTTCTGCTGCAGGTTTCTCATTCTCAATTATTAGTACATTCATCAGATCAACGGTGTTTTTACAATAAATTCAGTAGTAGTTTCTTCAATAATAAGTACTCTCCCGGTTAATAGCCTGACACGTTCAGCAAGATTCCTTAGACCTATTTTTGTTGATTCCAGTTGAGTAGCTTTTTTCTGTAGATTATTCTTCACTACTATATATTGACCTTCAATATAGATCGAAATCCTCAAAGGATTCTCTCTTGTTGCCAGATTATGCTTAATGGCATTTTCAAGGAGGATTTGGAGTGAAACAGGAATAATTTCAAATTTCCCTTCATCCGGTGTATGAACATTGAGAATAATCTTTCCCTCATCGCGTATTTTATAAAGCTGAAAATAACCTGTTATAAAATTTAATTCTGATTGAAGTGCAACCTTGTTTTTCTGTCCGTTCTCGAGAATATACCGGTATATTGTTGATAGTTCATTAATAAAGCGTTCAGCAGTTTCCGGGTGGCTTTGAATTAATGCTGAAATCGTATTCAGACTGTTGAAAAGGAAATGCGGATTCACCTGGGTTTTTAGTGTCTCGTTTTGAAATACCAGATTTTCCTCTCTTAAAGTTTGTTCTCTTTTAAGTGCATCCTGCCATTGGATCACAAGAAAAATTAATGCACCTACTGATAAACCTGATATAGTTGATCTAAACCATGTCCTGAATTCATAAACCCTGAAGTTATTAAATACCCCGGAGAGATCTTCTCCTTTACTCCATATTCCTACGTATCTGAAAATCAGATAGATAATAAGCGCAGCGAAGAAACAGGCAATATAAAAGATTACAAAACGAGATAATACGATCTTCGTAAACTCCTTTCTGGTTATGCCTGTCTTGAGCTCTTTAAATATCCTGCCTGCAATAAAAATAAATACTTCAATCTGAATAAAAAGAAGGAAGAATAAATTGAGTTTATCAGACAGTGAATTAAAAGTTCCGTTTTTTAATGAAATAACAAATATTACAATTAACGAAATGGTAACGAAGGCAATATGAGATATGGGTTTGCGCTGATCAAGAAAATATTCGGGTGTCAATTTTTTCATCATAATATAATTTTGATTTCTATGGTATGATGGAACCGCACATGATTGTAAAAAATATTCTTATCGTGTTTGTGATTGTGGTCAATCATGTGGGTTTCATATACTCAAATTTACAAGTTCTTTATTGAATTCTCTCCACAATTAAATCCCTGATAGTCTTAATAAGAAATTTATCTTTCAACCCGGCAACTTCAATCTCCTGAATCGTTCCTCCATAAATTTCTGCATGTTCAATTTGTTTGTTATCAAGTGCAATCCAGGTAGTTCCCCAATACTGTTCAGTACCTTTGGTTTTGATCTGATCCATTTTCAGTTCAATTTTATTATCAAGAGCCCTGTATTCAATAACCGCGCATAATTTATCATTCACGAGTGATATGCCTGTCCAGCAAATCTGAATACTATTATGAGAGTAGGTTCCAATATCTGCCATTTCAAATTCTCCATTAATATCAGGAATAATATAGTTCTTGTTCAATTTTAAAGAGTCAGAATATTCCCAGGCAAAATCTTCAATCATCATCATATCCCAGATAAGATTTTTTGCATATACGCTTTCCGTGGTTGCAGGAAAATCGTTAAAAGCTTTTGCGTTGAGCATATCAGAAGATGGAATATATTTTATGTTCTCCATATAATCCTGTCTTTTTCCAGCCGGGAAAGGTTCGGAAAAACTGTTTGACCCCGCGATAAAAATGTTGTTCCATGTAGCGAACCCATTTTCAAGACCTCTTGTATATTCGCCGGTCACCTTTTGTTTTCCGGTAAAGTTTCCATAAAGATCCCTGTTGGTGTAAACAGCTGTCATTCTGTATTTTTGCAGTTTATTGCTTACCTGAACTCTCGGTAATTCAGTTAAATACTTCTTTACAACTGCCTTTTCACTCTGCCCGTTTGAAACGGAAGGTACAAAAATCAGCAGGCTTATCAGTAATCCTGTAATACCTGTATTCAATTTCTTTTTCATCGTCTAAATTCTTATAGTTAAACAAATAAATTTGATCAAAGGAAAAGCGTAATGACTAAAATAAAAAATAAAAAATGCAGAGTAGTACATATAACATGCTGAATGGTAAAATATGCGGTTCCTACCGGATAATAATCATAAAGATCAAAATAATGAAAATCAATACCTGTCTTTACCGTAAAATTCTGTTCCTTTTATATCCGTGAATTTATTGCATTTAAAGTAAATATTTTTCATCTTTATAATTTTAGTTATTAACTATAAATGAGTGAGGAAATTCTAAAGGCATTAATGGAATTGTTTGCCCTGATTGTAAAGCAGGACGGAGGCATCCTTATGAATGAACGCGGATATGTTTCCGTCTTCCTGAGCAAACAATTAACCAAAGAAACCGTTAATGAATACCTTACACTTTTCGATGAACTTACAGCTCCCGTTCCTGGAGTGCCCTCTGTAAAAGAACCTTCTGCCCCTTCCGTGAAAGACTCTGTCAAAATCCTGAGTATATGCAAAAAGATTAACCGCACCCTTAACCAGGAACAGAAAGTAGTTGTTCTGATGCGATTGTATGAACTGGTGAATGCTAACCGTCATTTCACTCCTCAGAGGATGAACATCATAAACACTGTTGCTGAAGTTTTCAGAATAACACCTGATGAATTTGAAGCAATTGAGCAATTCGTGATGAATGACAATCCCGCTTATCTCAACAATCCTGCAATCCTTATTCTTAATCCTGAAGATGAAGAGTGTGTTTTGTGCAGAAAAATGAGGAGCGGCTACCATGATACAAAAATTTTCATTTTAAGAGTTCCAAGTGTTGACCTCTATTTTATAAAGTATATTTCAAATGACCAGTTATACCTTAATGGCCTTCCAATCAAATCAGGTATAGTCTATACTTTTGCAAAAGGAGGTTCTGTAAAATCACAGCAGGGAAATGCAATTTATTACAGCGACATCAGTTCCAGCTTCCTGTCCGATATAATCATTCACAAAATTTCCTTTACTGTCGAAAACCTGTCATTCAATTTCAGAGAGGGCAATAAAGCTGTTGAAAGTATCAATTTTTCGGTTGAAGAGGGGAAACTTGTCGGTATCCTGGGAGCAAGTGGCTCGGGAAAGACAACTTTGCTTAACCTTATAAGCGGTATTCAGAAACCTTCTGACGGGACTGTTAAAATAAACGGATTAGACATATTTAAGGATAATAATGCACTGGAAGGAGTCTTTGGATATGTTCCACAGGATGATCTGCTAATAGAGGATCTCACCGTATTTGAAAATCTCTATTATGCTGCATCTCTTTGTTTTAAAAACAATTCCGGAAAAGAGATCACCAACAGGGTTAATTATACGCTTTCGAATCTCGGGTTGTATGAAAAGAGAAATTTTAAAGTGGGATCTCCTTTCAATAAAGTAATAAGTGGCGGGCAAAGGAAAAGGTTGAATATTGCTCTTGAACTCATCAGAGAACCATTGGTACTGTTTCTTGATGAGCCTACCTCCGGCCTTTCTTCAAGAGATTCAGAAAACATGATGGATCTTCTCCGCGATCTTACTTTAAAGGGAAAACTGATATTTACAGTCATTCACCAGCCATCATCTGAAATTTTTAAAATGTTCGATAAGGTGATCATCCTGGATCAGGGGGGATGCATGGCCTATTTTGGGAATCCTGTTGATTCGGTAATATACTTTAAAACTCTTGATGTCCAGATAAATTCTAAACAGGGTGAGTGCCCCTCATGTGGAAATGTTAATCCGGAAACTATCTTTAATATCATTGAAACTCAGGTTGTTGATGAGTTCGGAAAATATACTGAAAAACGTAAAGTCAAACCAAAGGAATGGTCAGATGCCTATAATTCAAAACATCCTTTTACCCCTCTGCCCGAAGTAAAAGAGCCACCTCCCAAGGATCAACAAAGGCCGGGTATGATAAAACAGTTCATGATTTATTTTTCCAGAGATTTCAAGAGCAAAACAGCTAACAGGCAATATGTTATGCTAACTCTCCTGGAAGCGCCTGTTCTGGGTTTTATTTTATCATTTATAATCCGGTATATCCCTGATCCGGACTCTGATATTTACATTTTTTCGGAGAATGAAAATATCCCCATTTATATATTTATGAGCCTGATTGTTGCTCTTTTTCTTGGATTGACAATTAGCGCCGGGGAGATTTTCCGCGACAGAAAAATTCTTAAAAGGGAACATTTCCTTAATCTTAGCCGGAACAGTTATCTCTTTTCAAAAATTGCAATTCTGATAATCATATCTTCGCTACAATCATTTCTGTTTGTTATAATTGCAAACCCCATTCTTGGCATAAAAGGAATGTATTTCCATTACTGGCTTGCACTTTTTACCACCGCATTTTGCGCCAATATGCTGGGATTGAATATATCATCTTCATTTAATTCGGCAATAACCATATATATTGTAATACCTCTTTTAATAATCCCAATGATGGTACTTAGTGGCGCTATGTTCCCCTTTGACAAGCTGAACAGAAAGATAGGCAATGTTGATAAGGTTCCGCTGATTGCAGAATTGATGCCCACAAGATGGACTTATGAAGCGCTTATTGTGACACAATTCAAGGACAACCGGTATAGTAAAGTTGAGTACAATAAAGACAAAGAAACATATTATCTGCTTCAAAAGAAGATCAGTGAGGCTGAGTTCAATAAAGTTCACAAAATTAAAGCATTACGCGAAGCGCTCGAAACTACACTTTTCGAGTACAGGAGTAAGTCAGTTAATGCCAGAAACAACAATGACCTTCAATTTAAGAAACCTTCGCGTCAGTTCAGTAAACTTCAGCTTTTAAAAAATGAATTGACAAAAATGGCCACTGTTTATAATTATACTAAATTTAGCTACCTTCCTGATCTGGCGCCAGATACATTTAATCAGGTAATTGCTGATTCTCTTAGCAGGTATCTCGACAGAATAGACAAAGAACTCATTAAAATATCAAATTCAGCTAATGAGAGAAGAGACAGGTTCTACAATATTAATGAAACAAAACTTAAGAAGCTTGAAAATGATTATTACAATTATAAACTTCTTGAGATTGTTACAAAACCTTATGAACGCAAGAAAGTCCTTGTTTATAAAAACTCTCTCGTCCAGAATATTGATCCGATATATCTTGACCCTTACAGGAAAGGCTTCCTTGATTTCAGAACCCATTTTTATGCTCCGTCAAAATACATTTTTGGCATAAAGGCAGATACTTTTGTATTCAATATTTCTTTGGTCTTTTTAAGCGCTATCTTTCTTTATCTGACGCTTTATTATGAATTACCCGGAAGGGTAGTCCGGTTTTTTGAAAATTTTAAATTCCGAAAATAAGATTTACTGGATTATTAATCTGATTTTTTGTACTTTTGTGTTAACCTATATATCATTCTGGATGAAAGGAATAGTATTATTGTTGATAATTATCGCGTTTACCTGTTTCTCATGCAGGAATTCATCGAATAAAACAAGCGAGTTTGTATTTCCGGAGGCTGATTCTGTTCCGGTTTCTGAAGCTGAAAAACTCAGTCCTGAAGCCATAGCTGATATTTCAAAAAATATCTCATCGCCTGTTGAGATAGCAAACCTGCTTCAGATGTTAGGAATACCTTTCGCGCAGAGCTATATTGCCTCATCCATAGATGCTGACAGGCAAAACACAAATTTCGATAAAGCTCTTAAACTGGGTATCCTTGGCGCAGACCTCGGGTATCTGAACATGTATGAGAAGACCGGTTCTTCCCTTGATGTTCTTTCATCTATCAGAAAACTTGCAGAAGATATTAAGGTCGGTCAGTTTTTTGATTTTGAATCAATAAAAAGATTATCACAGAATAAGTCAAACCTTGACTCGCTTCTGTTTATTTCAATTGACTCATATAATCAAATCGATAATTACCTGAGAGAAAATGACCGCGGACAACTTTCAGCTCTTATGATTATTGGCGTATGGATTGAAGGCCAGTATCTTGCAACACAGGTGGCCAGCCAGTTTCCTGATACTATGTTGATAGACCGGATTGGTGAACAGAAGATAATTTTGAATGATCTTCTTCTCCTTATAAGCCCATACTGCAACCTTGATTCAGAATTCACCAACTTATGTAAAACCCTTCAGGGCATTAAAGAAAAATACAGGAACGTCAGAATAACCTATACTCAGGGCGACCCGGTGAGTGTCGAAAAGGGCGGAGCACTTGTAGTTACTCAAACCGAGACAAGTGTTGTTGAAATGTCTAAAGAACAACTTGAAGGTATTATCGAGATTACCGGAAATATGAGGAACAGGCTAATTTCAAATAACTAGGATGAAAAAAAGTATTATCACTCTTTCGTTTTTACTTGCAATAGGATTCCTGTCATTCGGACAGGCTCCCGATCAGTTTGTAAGTAACTGCGCCATGAGCGCCGGCGCCAATGCTAAATATCTGAAGGATTTCAGAATCCAGTTAGGTAAAGCTACCGCCCAAAGCGAACTACGATTCAAAGCGAAAATGTCACTGTGGAAAAATACTAAATACCGGTTTACAATGTGTAATACGGATGATTCAAAAGGTCAGCTTATTCTTAATATCAAAGATGATGCCAATAAGGAAATTTTATCATCATTCGATCAGAAAAGCGGTAAGACATATCCCGTTGTGGATTTTGAATGTCGTAAGAGCGGAATATATCGGCTTAGTTATGATTTTTCTGACGGGCAGAAGGGATCAGGCGTAGGGGTTGTATCGATGATTAAATAATTGCATCATTTCAGGTACCAGATCTGTATAAGCAAAACAAGGACAAAAAGTACAGAAAAGAGTATTTCAGGAATCAGTTTCTTTTTAATAAATACAAAATAGTGTGCCAGGAAATAGCTGAAAGGAATACTTATTAGCCAGACTATTTCAACTGATACCGAAGGCAGTAAAATATACATTCCGGCCGAGATAGCAAAACCCCATAAAAGCAGGGAAAATGTTTTGCGCGATTTTATCTTTTTCGCGTTCATAAGCATAATTAAATATGCAACACTTACAAGTACAACAATAGCTATAAAGATCAAGGCAATCAGTGTTAATACAGAAAAATGATAAACGGCTGAATAGCCAAAAAGATTATTTTCCACGAGCGAAAAAAGAGAATGAATCTCTTTACCGGTAACATAATATAAACTCAAAGCAAGCAGATAAGGCGTCAGTAACCCAAAGATGGCTAATGTAATTTCCATCAGGCTGCCCGTTCTGAGCAATGCAATCCCTATTATCACCAGAATCCCAAACCAGATAAGATTGGCATAAAAGAGGCTTCCGGTACTTATCAGGATACCGGCATCGAAAAAATTGTATGCAACCCCCGGCTTCTGATAACCATCAATTATCCTGATGATTGCCAGCATAAGAAAAAATGACGCAGGCAAAACCGGGTTCATAAGCTGATATTGTGGGAAAAGCCCGCTGCATAAGATATATATCAATGCAGGAAGGAAAGTCCTTTCATTGATAAAAACCTCTTTAGTGTTGAAATGTACAAGAAGAAATGACAAAAGGGAAACCATCAAAAAGGACAAAACCACTCCCGCGAAAGGATTATTGCCAACAACCAGCTTCAGAAGCCCATAAAGAGGCATTGGATTTGTTTCATAATCAGATAATGAATCCATCATCGGATTAAGAAATGCACTGACCCATACTGCAAGTAGAGTAATAATATTTAACAATAATACTCCGGGCCGGCTTCCTTTAAATAATCGTAAAAACATTTATTCTATAAATCAAATCCAATATCGGTTCTATAACAGATGCCTTCGAAACCCAACAGACCGGCATTTCGATAAGATATCTCAAGCGCCTCTTTCATTGTAGTTCCCCAGGAACTCACTGCAAGGACACGCCCACCAGAGGTAAATACCTTATCTTCAGATGCTTTTGTGCCGGCATGAAACACTACACTTTCTTTAATTAAGTCAAACCCATGAATGAGTTTTCCTTTTTCATAATTGCCGGGGTAACCTCCTGAAACCAACATTACTGTTGCTACAAATCTTTCATCAGTCTCGATCCTTCTTTCGGCAAGGTCCCCATTAGCCACTCCTTCAATTAGATCGAAAAGGTCGGACTTTATTCTTGGAATGATCACTTCTGATTCAGGGTCTCCCAGACGGGCATTATATTCAATTACATAAGGATCACCTTGAACATTTATCAGACCGAAGAAAATGAATCCTTTATAAATAATGCCATCTTTCGATAATCCTTTCATGGTTGGATTGATTATCCTGTCCTTTACTTTCTTCATAAAAATATGATCGGCAAAAGGAACCGGAGAAACTGCTCCCATCCCCCCGGTATTTAAACCGGTATCACCCTCTCCTATTCTCTTATAATCCTTTGCCTCTGGTAATAGTATATAAGAATTACCATCAGTAATAATAAATACCGACAATTCAATCCCTTTAAGAAACTGTTCAATAACAACTTTTTGCCCTGCAGCTCCAAATTTTCCGTTCAAAATATCTCCGGCCTCTTTCTCTGCTTCATGAATGTCGTCAATTATCAGTACTCCTTTACCGGCAGCAAGGCCGTCAGCTTTAATAACATACGGGGGGGTTAGTGTCCTGAGAAAACCTGAAACATCGTCAAATGATGATATGTCAAAGCTTTTATAAGCTGCAGTAGGTATTTTATGCCTTATAAGAAAGGCTTTAGCAAAATCTTTACTTCCTTCCAGGCGGGCAGCAGATTTATCGGGACCAATTACGGGTATATTTTTAAGATTGTGGTCGTTCAAAAAAAAATCATGTATTCCCTTAACCAGAGGAGCTTCGGGGCCAACGATAACAATATCAATCTTATTCTCTAATACAGCCTTTTTTACCTCTTGAAAATCTTCGGGATCCAGATTCAGGTTTGTTCCAATATTACCTGTTCCGGCATTACCCGGTCCAATAAAAATCTTTTTGACTTTTTTACTTTGGGAAAGTTTCCATGTAAGAGCGTGCTCCCGGCCGCCGGATCCCAGAATGAAAATATTCATTATTAAGAAAATATTTTATCATTGGTTAAGTGCAGAATATGAATTTATTTTGAAGAATAAAGCTTACTGTAGTATTTATTTATTTCCGGTTCAACAGTTAAAGTAACGGAGTTCAATTTTAACCTTACCGCCATATTATAAATATCAAGCAATCCCTGCATGTTAATACCCATAGGATACTCGAGGCCAAACCGTTCTTCAGGTTTTATACTGATGGCATAATCAAGATATTCCTTTGAGTATTTAATAACATCATTTAATAACTTCTCCCCCTCTTCTGTTTTGCCTGCTCTTATCAGGACTTCCGCGATACCAACAATAAAAAAGTCGTATGGAATTTTTTTAGCCGGAACAATTTCAAGTCCGCGGTGGGCTGCTTCGACAGCTTTTGCAGTATCTCCCTTGAGAAACAACTCTTTGGCAAGTGTTCCGAAGATTCTTCTGAAGTTGCTGAACATCCGTTTATTATTCTCATCAAGATAAACTGAAGGATCTTCTGCATTTCCCCAGGAAAACTTATTCATCATGTTATCATACATCAAAAGGGGATCGATCATTCCAAATTCGCCTTGTTCAGGTTTATCGGTTTTTATTGGAACTACCCTGTAACCAAGTCCTTCCTGGATAAAATATTTCTCAAGTCCTTTATATTGACTTGAAGGAACCGTAGTTGAAAAATAAATCGGCCTTTCCCATTTATTGGTCGAGAGAAGATCCATTATCGCGAGATCACCTTTGAAAGCATCTGACTCAGAATATTCCCATATCATTGGGGAAACCAGCCTGTTCCTGAAATACTCTTTAACAGTTCCATTAGAAAGTACTTTCGCCGAATCAACATCAATAATGAACTTGTTTGCAGGAATATAATTCAAATAATCTCCTCTCCCGCTAAGGTCAATTTTGTATTTATTATCGTCAAATCCGGCAAACTGAACAACCTCTTTCAGATTGACAGGTTTTTCCACCCTGTTATTGACCGGTAGTTGTTCTCTCACACCTTCAATATACTTTTCAGGGCCCAATGACAGCGGTAACGGGTCGGATTTAAAAGCTTTCTGCCTCATCATTTCAATATACCAGCCTGCCTGGATATAACTCAGGTTTGCCACGCGAACATCGGTTCTCACCTCCTCGACATCCTGAACATACCAGACCGGGAATGAATCGTTATCACCGTAAGTAAACAAGATACTGTTTGGGGCGCAGGATTTCAGATAATTTGCCCCTATATCCCTGGCTGTATAGCGGCCTGAGCGATTATGATCATCCCAGTTCTTCACACCCATGAGAACCGGAACTGCCGCCATCAGGCCAACAAAAGTAACAGCGAGAGATCCTTTATATCCAAGGAACCTCTGAAGTTTTTCATAAACAAACATAAATCCTAATCCTATCCATATTGCAAAAGCATAGAATGAACCTACATAAGCATAATCGCGCTCTCTTGGCTGATTAGGATATTGATTCAGATATAAAATAATAGCTAGCCCTGTCATGATGAAAAACGCCATTACAAGCCAGAATCCGTTTCGGTTTTTCTTGTACTGCCAGAACATCCCCGCGAGTCCGATCAGAAGTGGAAGGAAATAATATTTATTATTACCCGGGTTAGTTTCCAGATCTTCCGGAAGGTTGCTAAGGTTGCCGAGACGAGCTTCATCAATAAATTTTATTCCGCTTATCCAGTTACCATGAATTGAGTTACCGTTTCCCTGTACATCGTTCTGCCTGCCTGCAAAATTCCACATGAAATATCTCAGGTACATAAATCCAACCTGGTAGCGGAAAAAGTAACGGAGATTTTCACCGAATGTCGGACAGACAACAGCCTCTTTATCTGAACCAACCGTGAACTTCCTGCCTACTACCTTTCCCCAGTACTTGTAGGCGCTTTCATGTTCCGGATCGGAACTGTACATGCGTGGGAAAATTGTTTCAAACTGTTTACTGTACTTGTATTCAGGACGGTAATAGGGTTTATACTTACCATCTGATTTATTATATCCGGCAATAACTTTCTTTACATCAGTTACCGGCGCGCTGTAATAGTTCCCAAAAAATTTTGGAGAACTGCCATACTGCTTCATATTAATATAGTACGACAGTGAAAATACATCTGACGGATTATTCTGGTTCATCGGTGGCCGCGCAGACGATCTGATCATGATCATGGCATAAGAGGAATAGCCGATCATAATTACAATTAAAGATGTCATTACATAATTTAGAACTACTCTTTTATTCTTTAATGAGTAATTTATACCAAAGGCCAGCGCTCCAAAAAGAATTGCAATATAGAACAGAAGTCCGCTGTTATAAGGTAATCCCATAACATTAACAAAAAGCAATTCAAACCAACCGGCAACCTGTGGCACTCCCGGCATTAAAACGAAGACCATCAGCCAGAGCAGAAGAATAGAGACCAGAAATGTTTTTACCACTCCCCTCGTTGTGACTTCATATTTTTTAAAATAGAATACAAAAACAAGAACCGGAATAATCAGAAGGTTCAAACGATGTATTCCCAGACCAAGTCCCATTATATAGGCAATAAGGATAATCCACCTTCCTGAATAAGTCTCATCCGCTTCTTCTTCCCATTTCAACATGCCCCAGAAAACCAGGGCAATAATCAGCGAAGAGAGAGCATATAATTCCCCCTCAACTGCCGAAAACCAGAATGTATCTGAAAAAGTAAATGCAAGAGCCCCAAATATTCCACTGCCAATGATGGCAGGAACATGTTTTGATTCAAGAGGCTTGCCGTTAACAAATACCTTGCGGACAAGATGCGTAATTGTCCAGAAAAGGAACATAATGGCAAAAGCGCTGCACAAGGCCGACAGTATGTTTACCATTAATGCAACTTTGGAAGTGTCACCTCCGGCAAAAAGAGTAGCAATTCTTCCCATCATTAGAAACAGTGGAGCTCCGGGAGGATGACCAACCTGCAGCTTAAAGGCGGATAGAATAAATTCCCCGCAATCCCAAAAGCTTACAGTTGGCTCAAGAGTTAACACATAGACTAATGCTGAAAAGACAAATAGAAACCATCCGGTAAGATTATTCCAACGACGGTAATTGCCCCATATTGAATCCATAAACGAATTGTTTTTGATTTATTCAGAGAACAAAGAACGCAAAAAAAAATTATATGCCTTCATATACTATTCTATTTAACATCATTTTAACTTGAATGAAAAATATTACTTTTACCCAAATACTTCAATATGACACGACCCCGGGCAATAATCTTTCTTACACTTTTACTTTCAAGCTGGAACATTTCCGGGCAAGTCAACGAAAATATTATTCAACCCGGCGACCTTTCGCTGAGAATAAAGAGCATAAACTTCGTTAAAAATAATGAATATTATAATCCCGTAATTGAGGGATACACCCTGCTGGGTTTCTTTTTTCAACCTGAATTGGTCTATTCTCCCTCCGGTAAGGTTACTCTCCGTGCCGGGGCTCACCTTTTAAAATATTCAGGAGCAAACAAATTTACACGAGTCAGGCCTGTATTCTCCACGACCATGAATTTATCAGATAAAACCGCGCTCACAATCGGAACACTTTCCGGGAGTGACAAGCACCGGCTCTTTGATCCGCATTTTAACAGGGAAAGGTTGTACAACGCTTATGTTGAGGATGGTTTTCAGTTAACTACAGTAACCAGCCATTTTTTTAACGATGCATGGCTAAGCTGGGAAAATTTTATCTCTAAAGGCGATTCAACCAGGGAAGTATTCACTTTCGGTGAATCTTTCAGGTATAAATCATCCCCAATAGCCAATTTTATACAGATTGAGATTCCTTTTCAGGTTCAGTTCAAACACTTTGGCGGACAAATAAGTAATTATCCGGAACATGTCGAGACCTTTTTCAATCTTGCAATCGGAATTTGTATAAATTTCAAACCGGCACAGGAAAGGTATGGCGAGGCGGGTATCGATTATCTGCAGTTTATTAATAATGAATTTAACGGCGAATCTCAATCAGGAATATCGCGTGGATATGCATCGTGGATGAGATTTCACTACTCATATAAAGCATTATCCATTGGTGCTGCATACTGGAAATCTCATAATTTCTATGCCCCAAATGGCAACACAATTTATAGCAGTGTATCTGATTATCAGCCGAATGTAGTGGTGCAAGACAGGAGGATAATTACTAACTTTTTATATCTGAACCTTATACCTGAAAGCTACCTTGAATTGTTTTTCGGTCTCGATACATATTATGATGTTGATTTAAAAAGGCTTGACAATGCAGTTACCCTTCACCTGAATTTTGACAAGCTTATCAGGCTGGCAATATTAAAACATTGACCATCTGAATAACTCTTTCAGGATAACTACATAATCACCACTCTTTTAAAACCACCTCTCCCATCCCTTCCTATGGTTGATCCAGTGATGTAATTTGTAAGGGGTTGAAATACAAAGATATAAAAATATAATTTATATTTATTTTAAGCAATTGAATATGTATTAGTGAATTCTCTTACAAATTTGTTTATCATTCTGTTATATAAAGCATATATTTGATATTATAAGAAAATTGATAATAATCGAATGATTAAAACATTATTCAATGGAAAATTCATTTTATTATTTTTTCAGTTCCACGCCACAAGTTCTGGGTGGGATTTGGGCACTTTTTGGTGTATTTGTACTATTTAAAATTCAATCACTTACAACTGACTTAATATCTATCAGCAAAGAATTACTATATTGGTTACAACATTATTCAATTCGAAGTGAAAGTAATGAATCGTTGAATGAAAGAGTAACTATAATGCCTGAAATTTCACAAAGTATTTTAACCTGAGACATTGTATATTTGAAGAAATCAATAGAAAAAATCAAAATATTTAAAGACACAACATCTTTGGAAATTCGCTCAAGATTCGATAATGTCTATTTAATTTATAAGAAGTTAGTTGATAGAACAATTCATTCATCAATATTTACAGGTATAATTATATTATCTTGCTTGTCAATAATACCATTTGGCAAATGGATTTACTGTATACCAGTTCTGTTGTTTTCTTTGTTTTTTATAATAGTATTATCAGTTGGTTATATTCTTTATAATTTTTATGTGATATTAAAAAATGCTTTGAAATAAAACACCTCTCTATAATCAATGAAAGGATGTTTTTAAATGATTTTTAATCATTCTCCAGATCATAATATTTTTTTAAAAGATTAGTAATAAATTTATTGATTTCAAATGGAACTCTCCCTACAGCCTTTTGACCTATGTAGTCAGGTAGTGTTTTGGTTATGAATATCACATCATAAGTTTTTTTATCAAGTATTTCAGTCAATGAACCTTTATTAAAGTCTGAAGGAATTCCATATATTTCTGGTAATTCCTTATATATAAAATCAAGATATTCTGTTAATATTTCATTTCTCCATTGGAATATTTTTAACTTTTTAAGAGCAACAAATATGTTTGTGTCTTCATCAGGTGAAATTTTCAAACTACATGAACCAAAATCACCGGAATAAGGTGCATATTTAGATTCCTTTCTGTAATAGAATCCCGACAAGTGAGGAAAACTATTTAAATCTCTTACTATATCAAGGGCGAATGATTCAAGGTAAAAAATTAAAAAGTAATCATAATTTGGATTTTTTTCTTTAATACAGATATCGCTTTGTTTATCCTTTAGTGTAATTAGATTACCATAATAAATATTCCGTTCGTAAACCTCTGGAGATTTACTGATTGTTTTACTTATAAGTAATGAGGCTTCGTTCAAAGTTTTATAAGCCTTATCATATTCCTTTATTTTAAAAGAGGTGTCACTTTCAGATATTATTTTCTTAAATAATGCCTGGGTATCTTCAGATGATAAACAATTCATAAATATTATTCTTTCATTTCTTTAAAGATATTAAAAACCCCTGTATACTTACAAGGGTTTTTTCTGTTTTTGTGGTTTAGTAGTTGAAATTACTTTAAATCTTTAATAGTACGATTAAGGCTCAGACGTAACCAGTTAGATTTTTCGTTATATAGGTCTCCTATTATAACCAATACTTCTACTTTTGAACATCTGAAATGTGTCTATCATTGTCTTGTTTTTGGGTTGATTCGTGATAGAATGCAACAATTTTAGGTGTACTTACTTGACATACTGATACTTGTGTTTTAGTTATCTTTATAGTAATCTGGTTGACCATACAAAGTTACAAATTACATCAACCATTCAAATACCCTCTCCCAAGTGAGCTACACCCTATACACATCTTTTTATTAATTTAGATTCTAAGACGCCAGAGGCGTCAAAATCCAATAGCCACAGTTCCATCTGTGGTAATGTAATTATGACTTCTTACAACCCCAGAGTGGGTTGAATAAGATCATGTTATTAGATAGTCATCAATGAAATCTACAGACTGCTCTTTCAACATGTATATTAATTCCTCCTTATATGTGAAAACGTTATGATGCCTTCTTTGATTTTCAACATACCGAATTAGGCTAGCCTTAGAAGCTATACTATAGGTGAAAGCACCATATCCAACCTGCCATCCAGGAAAGTGAGAGAACAATCTGCTATTCTCCAGAATCATTTTATGACTAGCAGTTTTAATATCCTTTACAGCTATTGAAAGAGCAACAGTTGGATGGATATGTGTAATTATATGAATATGATTGCTGGCACCACCAACGATATATGAATGACATGATTTGTTTTTAAGTATCCCTGCAATATAGGCAAAGAGCATACCTTCATTTTCAGTGGAAATAAAAGGCGTATAGTCTTTACTTCCAAAGACTAACTGATAAAGTATTTGGGTATAGGTTGACATATTTATTCAATTTAGCACAGATAACAAATTTACCAATTATAACCAGATCAAACAATTAATCAGATTGAAATTAATCTCAGATTATTAAATACTTCGAAGAAATAAATGATTATTGGAATTCAATCCCTCCGGGATTGATAATATTATACCATTTTCCCACGGATGTAACCGTGGCTATTGGGTTTAAGTGCCTCCGGCATTTTCAGAACTACATATATATATTTTATTAATATAACAAAAAGATGTGTATAAATATTAGCCGAGCGAGAGGGGCTAAAACAATGAATATCTTTTAGATACCCCCGTCTCCCTCCGGGAGAAGGGGGCAGGGGGAAGAGGTAAATAATCCGAATAGTGACGGAAGGTTGAGTTCAGAAGGTCAGATATAGTATCGCCATGGCCTTGTTTTCCAGTATTCCCCCGCATATTCAATTCCAATACGCGTACCGGTTTTAATAACCGGCAGAATTCCTTCATCTTCAATCCATATTTTCTCCGAGGAAACAAGATCTTCGCCATAGAATGATTTGTCTATTCCAATTGATTTGGTTAATCTTCCGGGACCCGGATAATTTTCAACACCCCTTATGAGCACCGCCTGCGGATCATTTTCCAAACCTGTTACAACATTCAGCATCCAGTACATTCCGTATATAAGATAGACATACAACAGTCCTCCTTCATGGAACATTACTTCTGTACGCGGTGTTCTTCCCTTGCAAGCGTGGCATGCTTTATCTTTAGCTCCCCGATAAGCTTCAACCTCAGTAACCTGAAATCTGCAACACCTTCCATCTGATAATCTTATTACAAGGTTTTTACCTGGCAGTTCAGGAGCGACAACAAGTACGTCACGGATATAGAATTCACGTGATATTTTTTTCCCTGGGAGCATCTTTTTAATATTGAATTTTGTTTTCCAACTGGTCCCATTTTCTGAAAACTTCTTTTCCTACTGTATCATTAAGCCGGAGGAAAGTTATTTTTCTGTTCGCGGGATCGAGCATAATTTCTTCATAAATCAATTTATCGCTGAAACCGGCCTCTTCTGCATCTTTACGATCACATGCATAAACTACTTTTTTTATTCCTGACCAGTAAATCGCACCCAGGCACATGGGGCATGGTTCGCAAGATGAATAAAGAGTGCATCCGCTCAGATCGTGAGATTTGATAACCGATGCAGCCTCTCTGATTGCAAGTATCTCAGCATGAGCTGTTGGATCGCTGGTCAATACGACCCTGTTGAAAGCTTCTGAAATTATTGTACCATTCTTTGAAACTACTGCACCAAAAGGACCTCCTCCGCTATCAATACCATTCCCGGCAATTTCAATTGCTCTCAGAAGAAATAATCTGTCATCTTCCATACATATATAATCATTAATCTTTTTTTATGAACATAGAATATCATTAACACCAATATCTGATTCGCTTGAATATAAATTTAGTTACCCCGTCCCCCATTGCTTCGCTGAAGCTGCGTGAAAGCGAATAAAGGTTGTAAGTTGATTTTCGTCGCTCCCCTTGGGGTCGGGGTAAACGACGAAAATCAAAAAATTATTTTTCATGTTAACAGGATATAAAAATACGCCAGTTTTTGTTAAGTAAAAGAAATTATATTCAATATTCTTTTTTTTCAGGAAATATATTGTATTTTTGCAGTCCCTAAAATATTTGGGGTTATTACATCAAATATAAGTGTATCAATTAAAAATTAAGAACAAGTGAATACCTTAAGCTATAAAACAGTATCAGCAAATAGAGCTACTGTAAACAAGGAGTGGGTAATTATTGATGCTGAAGGCAAGATTCTCGGAAGACTTGCTTCGGTTGTGGCCTCGATGCTCAGAGGAAAGCACAAAACTAACTTTACACCTCATGTTGATTGTGGTGACAACGTGATTGTTATCAATGCTGAAAAAATCACTTTATCGGGTGATAAAATGTCAGATAAAGTGTACGTCAGACATACAGGATTCCCGGGAGGCCAGAGGTTTACCACTGCTGACGCGATGCTGAAAAAGAATCCCATCGGATTGGTTGAACATGCTGTAAAAGGAATGTTGCCGAAGAACAGGCTTGGAAGTGCACTCTATAAAAATATGCATGTTTATGTTGGAACTGCACATCCTCATGAAGCACAGAAACCCAGAATAATTGAACTTTAAAAAAAATTAAGCAACAGAAATGGAACAAATCAATGCTCTTGGAAGAAGGAAAGCAGCCGTAGCCCGCGTATATTTAAGCGATGGCAAAGGAAAAATTACTGTTAACGGAAGAGATTATAAAGAATATTTCGGAGCTGAGACACTTCAGTATGTTGTTACACAGCCTCTTGTTCTTTTGAATGCTACCGATAAATATGATATCAATTGCAATCTTGATGGCGGTGGAGTAAAAGGACAGGCAGAAGCGCTTCGTTTAGGAATTACCAGAGCTCTTATTATGATTGATGCTGAATGTAAGCCGGCGCTTAAAGCAGAGGGATTTGTTACCCGCGATCCGCGTGAGGTTGAAAGGAAAAAGCCGGGCCAGCCAAAAGCCCGTAGGAGATTCCAGTTCAGTAAACGTTAAGAATTAATAAATCAGTTATTATAGATGCAGGTTTAGTATCTAAATTGTAAAGACTTCCTTAACAGGAGCTACTTTACAATTGATCGAAAGAATGTAAACTTAAAACCAAAAAAAAATGCCCAGAACAAATTTTAAAGAATTACTTGATGCCGGTGTGCATTTCGGACACCTGAAAAGAAAGTGGAATCCAGCTATGGCTCCTTATATTTTTATGGAACGTAACGGCATTCATATTATTGATCTTGAGAAAACTATTGTAAAACTTGATGAGGCTGCTTCAGCAATAAAACATATTGCCAAATCAGGAAAGAAAGTACTGTTTGTTGCAACTAAGAAACAGGCAAAAGAAATTGTAGCCGAAAAATTAAAAGCGGTTAATATGCCTTATGTTACAGAACGTTGGCCTGGTGGTATGCTTACCAACTTCCCAACCATCCGTAAAGCTGTCAAAAAAATGTCGTCAATCGACAAAATGGCTGTTGACGGAACTTTTTTGAACCTCTCAAAACGCGAGAGACTTCAGGTTACACGACAGAGAGCCAAACTTGAAAAAACACTCGGAAGCATTATAGATCTGACCCGACTCCCTTCGGCTCTGTTTATTGTTGACGTAAGTAAAGAACATATCGCGGTAAGAGAGGCAAAAAGACTCGGTATTCCGGTGTTTGCCATGGTTGATACCAATTCAGATCCTTCTGACATTGAATTCCCAATCCCTGCAAATGATGATGCATCAAAGTCGATTTCTTTAATTATCGGTATTATTTGCCAGGCTATTGAGGAAGGCCTTAATGAAAGAAAAATAGAGAAAGATAAAGAACCTCAGCAAAAAGACAAGAGAATAATCAGGAAGGAGCTTGAAACAAAAGATATTCCTGCCGCTATTATTGAAGCTATCGTTGAAGAAGATGAGGAAGAAAATGTTGATCCTGATGACGATATTACTATTGACGAATCAGATGACGATGATGATAGTGTCAAAGTAATTGACGACAGTGAAGAAGAATTATAGAAAATACTGTTTATTAATTATTAAAAAAATATTATGGCTGCAATAAATGCTGCTGATGTTGCCAAACTGAGAAGAGTTACCTTAGCCGGAATGATGGACTGTAAGAAGGCTCTCGAAGAATCTGAAGGCAACTTTGATAAAGCAATTGAAATAATACGCAAAAAAGGACAGGCTGTCGCTAATAAGCGCGCAGATAAAGAAGCTTCAGAAGGAGTTGTTTTGTCAAAAGTATCGCCCGATGGAAAAGTAGGAGTAATGATTGTTCTGAACAGCGAAACTGACTTCGTGGCAAAAAATGCCGACTTTATGGCTCTTGCAAATAAAATACTTGATGTTGCCCTGACAAAAAATCCGGCTAACCTTGAAGAACTTAAATCACTTCCTATGGATGGTGGTAAAGTAGGTGAAAAGATTGTTGAATATGTTGGAATTATTGGTGAGAAACTTGATCTTTCATATTTCGAAAAAATCGAAGCCACTCATGTCCATGCATATATTCATCCCGGTAACAGACTTGCCACATTGGCAGGATTCACAAAATCAGGTGTTGATGCACAGGTTTATAAAGATGTTGCAATGCAGATCGCGGCAATGAACCCTGTTGCCGTTGATAAAGATTTTGTTCCTGAATCAGTTATTGCCCAGGAGATCGAGATTGGCAAAGAACAGGCCAGACGCGATGGAAAACCCGAGGAGATGCTTGAAAAGATTGCCCAGGGCAAACTCGCCAAATTCTTCAAAGAGAGCACTTTGCTAAACCAGGACTTTGTAAAGGATAGCAAGATGACTATCAAACAATATCTTCAATCTGCCAGCAAAGACCTTACTGTAACCACATTTAAAAGGTTTACTCTTAATCTGTAATACGTAAGTTCATATTTCAATATTAAGATGGCGCTTCATGGCGCCATCTTTTTTAAAAGAAAAGACTGCCCTTTTGAGACAGTCTTTTCTTTTTAGAAGTAAGAATGAAGAACATTCGAATGTTGAATTAAGAAATTAACTCCAATTCTGATTTCGCTGTTCGTTTGTTCGTTGTTCTTAATTCAATAAGAAGAGTGTGCCTTTGAGACACCCTTCTCCATTAGGATAAATCACGGGGTAGTTTCCCTTCCCTCCAATGTTCTTCAATTTTCTCGAGTGTAACATTTTTTGTTTCAGGGATGAAGAAATATCCCCAGATTATTCCCAGGATACCCACGATCGCGTACAGGAAAAATGCGCCTGCAGGGTTTCCAAGATCTTCTCCCTTGAGAGTTATTGCTGAACCTGGCAGGGTCAATCCCTTTACAATTTTGAAAAAGGTGAAAGCAACAACACCATTGAATAACCAGTTCGACAGAGCGCCGATACTTGAACCAATACCCCTTACGCTTAGCGGGAATACTTCAGAGATTATCAACCACCCGAGTGGGCCGAGACTGATAGCAAAGAAGGCAATATAAACCCAAACCAGAGATATTGTTACCCATTTTATTGAATCACCTAAGGTTGCCTGAAGAGCGAAACAGGTTCCCATTGCTACCAGGGCAATCACCATTCCTGATAATCCAATGAAATAGAGCTTTCTGCGTCCCAGTCTGTCAATCATGAATAACGACAAGATCGTGAATGCCACATTCACAACACCCACGCTCACCGAAGCCCAAACAGCAGCCTGTGCATCGGCAAAACCAGACATTAGAAATATTTTCGGACTATAATAAATTATGGTATTTATCCCGGTAAATTGCTGGACAAACATAATACCTATCGCTATAATAAGCGGAACTCTCAACCATTTTTTAAATATAAGAGTCCAGTTTACCTTGTTAACCTTGTCAGATTCCAGATCTGTCTTCATTTTTGTAATAACTTCTTCGACAAGCTGTGGTTCTTCAACCTTTTGTAACACCTCACGGCATTTATCCTCATGCCCTTTGCTGATCAGCCATCTTGGAGTTTCGGGCAGGAAAATCATTCCGGTAAACATGATCAGTGCAGGGATAACTCCAACATAGAACATTGCTCTCCAGCACGTTGTATATGCCGGGTCGGTATCTGGCACGGCAAATGCAGAGTCACTTAAGTAGGAAACCATGATCCCGATAGTTATCAGCAGTTGAAACATAGACACTAAAGTTCCACGGCTCTTTGTTGGTGAAATCTCAGCAATGTATAATGGCACGGCAAACGAGGAAACGCCAATTGCAATACCAAGGAAGAAGCGGGCAAATACCAGCATCATTGCACTTTGTGAAGCGCCTGACCAAACAGCGCCAATAGAAAAAATAACTGCCGATGCTAAAATAACTTTTTTACGTCCTAAAATGTCAGCTATCCTGCCACTAAACATAGCACCAATAACCGCACCAACTAATCCTGCCGTAGTAATAATTTCTATCCAGTCATTAGTTATGTCAAAGGTTTTTTGAAAAAAGGGGATCGCTCCTGAGATTACACCTGTATCGAAACCGAATAACAAGCCTCCGGTTGCTGCCACTGTAGCAATTATAACTACAAGTGTCTTGTTTTGTTTGTTGTTTTTTTCAGCCATAAATTTATATTTAAAAGGTTAGATTCTTGAAAATCGCTTCTAAGATAATATTTGTCATGCATTATTGTTTCTGTCCGATGAAATTTTCAATTCAGGAATAAAAACTTATTTTAAAATTCCCGTTCAGTTTTTCACAGAAACAGCAATAAAATTAATCGAAAACTAATTAACTACATTGGATATTTGAAAATACTTTTATTATTTGTCTCAGTTTTGTTAAATTCGTTGCGTTGATTTCTCCTTCACATTAAGAAGATCAGGTACGGACAGTAATTATTTACCCTAATTAGAGAATATTATGCAATATTCAAGAATTCTACTCAAACTAAGTGGTGAGGCGCTCGCGGGAAAAGGAGATCATGGTATAAGCAATTCTGTTCTGGAAGAATATGCAAAACAGGTTATTGATGTAGTGAAAAAAGGCTGCGAGGTTGCAATAGTTATCGGTGGAGGAAACATTTTCCGCGGCCTGAGTGGTACAGAGTCTGGATTCGACAGGGTAAAAGGCGATCAGATGGGAATGTTGGCAACAATAATAAACAGCCTTGCTCTTGAAAGCGCAATCTCGAGGCTGGGTGGCAAAGCAAAGGTCTTCACATCAATAAGAATGGAGCCTGTCGGAGAACTTTATATCAGGGACAGAGTATTGGAAGCCCTGAAAAACAACACAGTATGCATACTTTCAGGAGGTACAGGCAATCCATTCTTTACAACCGATACTGCATCAGCGCTCAGAGCCGTTGAGCTCGGAGCAGATGTCCTGCTAAAAGGGACAAGAGTTGATGGAGTATATACTTCCGATCCGGAAAAAGATCCCAAAGCTGAAAAATTTGACAAAATCTCTTTCGAGGAGGTCATTATCAGGAGATTGAAAGTAATGGATTCCACTGCCTTTACCATGTGCAGGGAAAACAATATGGCCGTGATAGTATTTGATATGAATAAATCGGGAAACCTGAATAAGTTAATTGATGGTGACAAAATCGGAACTCTCGTCAGCAATTGAAAAGATATTGCAATTCCGTCTAATTTACTATTTTTGTTAAACCTGTATCGTTAATCGGACAAAACAAAATTCAGAGATATAGTTTACAGTTAAAATTATCAAACCTGCACGATATGAATGAAGAAATTGAACTGATAACAGAAGAGGCCAGGGAAAGAATGGAAAAAGCCCTTGATCATCTGGAACATGAACTTGCCAGACTTCGCGCCGGGAGATCTAACCCTGCCCTGCTCGATGGCGTCACAGTTGACTATTATGGAGTTAATTCTCCATTGTCTCAGGTTTCCAATATTAATACTCCCGATCCCAAAACAATTCTGGTACAACCCTGGGAAAAAAACATGCTTGGGACAATTGAAAAAGCTATTATGGCTGCAAATATCGGACTTACACCTGTAAATAATGGCGAGGTTATCCGTATAAATATTCCGCCATTGACTGAGGAGAGACGACATCAGCTTGTTAAGCAGGTGCGTACCGAAGGCGAAACAGCTAAGATAAGTATCCGCACTACCCGGAAATGGGCTAACGATGAGCTGAAAGAATTACTTAAAAATGGGTTACCCGAAGATCTCGAGAAAGATGCTGTTGAAATAGTACAGGAAATGACCCACTCGTACAACACTAAAATTGACAAAGTTATGGCAGTGAAGGAGAAAGATGTTATGACGGTATAAACCTCGTTATCCCCTATTCCCCTTTTTTTATGACATGAACTCACCCCCCCTGTGTTCCCACTCTCTTTCCTTTTTGACCTCTTCCCCCATCCCCTTCTCCCAGGGGAGAAGGGGTGTAAGAATTTATCAATTAGGCTTTTAGCCCCTCGCCCTTGGGAGAGGGGTTGGGGTGAGGTCTTACATCCCCGGCTTCAGATTCAGTGTATATTTCGCGGCAGCCTTAACTGCTCCTTCTGAAAAAGCATCTTTATAAAACTTCCCTTCAAGATAGGATTTTGTCTGTGAAAGATAAAACTCACTGGCAGGAATTCCCGATGCCCCGGTCGGTATTACTGTAAGTGACTCATCCCAGTTGGCTGTATTAAAAATATGTCTTTCGGATGCTCCGTGATTTACTTTAAATCCTGCAACATAAGAATATGGACTGACTGTATGGTTACTTCCTCCAATGCCAAATGTTTTCGAGTTTAGCCCAAAGAGCTTATCAAGAATTTTAACCGAACCCAATGGATGCTCAATAGTAATTTTATGAATATTACCCCAATTCCATTTTGACTGATCGGCTCCACATTCCTTCGAAAGAGAGGAAATACAATCTTTGAAGCTCTTCAGAACAATATCGTCAAGTGTCTCTTTTTGAGGAGTATTAATATTGTCAACCAACTCATCGGGACCCGTTTTCAGTATCCGGTAAATATAATATTCCTTGGCCGTGCCGTATAACTGACTGTATAGATCGCCTAATTCATCGGCCAGCAGATTACTTGCAAAACTGATCCTGAAAAATTCAAAAATTGAAGGGGCAACTAATCCGGCCCGCATATCATAATCCCAACTTTTAAGAGTATCCAGGGCGCTGGTTTCAGCGGAAGTCAGCTCGCTTTTTCTGTCATTCAGCTTCAATATAAATGGTGTGAGAAGTGCAGCATAATCAGAATGTTGGTCAAGGATCATCCGCTTAAAATCTTCCATGTTAAATACCTCTTTTTCATCAAGCATCTGCCTGATCCTGTTTATCCTGTATGGAAGTATAAAATCTGAACTAATATAATACGGGTATCCTTCAATCACGGTCTTGTTATTAGCTGATGATACATATCCTTTAGCCGGATTATAACTGAAAGGCAACTGTTCGAACGGGACATACCCTTTCCAGTCAAATTCATCCGTTTCACCGTTCCTGATTAATGATCCATTCCCTTTCCGTATAGCAATACCACCCCCGGTATTAAGTCCGATATTTCCATCAATATCGGCATAAACAAAATTTTGACTAACCGACCTGAAAGAATTAAGCGCAGATCTGAAATCAGCCCACCCGGATGCCCTGTTGAGAAGACAAACAGCTTTTATTTCGTCACTCTTATCATAGCCTGACCATCTCATACTCAGAGATGCATTGTTAATATCTCTGAAACCTGATATTACCGGGCCACGATGAGTATATTTAATAATTACCGAATCCAACTTCCCTCCTTTTATTTTTATTATTTCCTTTTTCACAACCATATTCTTCCACTCGCCATCGAAATAATACTGGTTCGCGTTTTCAGGATTTATCTTTTCGGCGAAAAGGTCAATATCATCAACCATAAGGTTAGTCATTCCCCAGGCAATTTTTTCATTATGCCCTGCCACGATGAAGGGCTCCCCTGGGACAACTACTCCTGTAACATTGAGTTTTCCCGGTATAACCTGGTGCATCTGCATCCAGATTCCCGGAGAACCAAAACTCAGGTGCATGTCATTTGAAAGTATCGGTTTGCCTGTTTCGGTTCTGTTACCGGCCACAGCCCAGTTATTACTTCCCGAAAACGATGCTATCCCTAAAGCATTCAGCGTATCCATAGATGAGATAAACGCCCGGGCATTTTTTAATAAAGTATCATTTAATTTAAAATCGGGGAATACAACGGAGTTAACAGCATCCCAGTCCGGGATTAACTGAGTAGCCTTTTCAATACCTGATTTTTGTGCCAGCTCATGGTAGAACAAGTCCGCAGTCACGTTATCTTTGGCAAGATCCCAGCCCATATAGCCGATAATATTAGCAATATCTTCAAGTTTCCAGGGGTCAGGGTTGTAACCAAGTATTCTGAATTCAGGTGGAAGCTTTTTCCCTGCAGCTTTGATGTAGCCATTAACTCCATCAGCATAGGCCTGCATATAAGATAAAATTACAGGATCTTCATTGGCAATAACCATTTTGGATTTAGATGTCATTTCAAGGCATCTCAGGAATTTGTCGGTTTCCACGAGGTTTTTCCCCATCACTTCAGACAACCGACCGGTTGTAACGCGCCTGATAAGGTCCATATACCATAACCGCTCCTGCGCCATCACGTAACCAACAGAAAAATAAAGATCGTGCTCATTTTCCGCGTAAATATGGGGCATACCTCTTTCATCCCTATAAACAGTTACTTCCGAAGTAAGCCCTGTTATTCTCATATCGCCTTTATACTGAGGTATTGCTCCGCGTTTAATACCCGTGATAACTACTAACCCGATAATCACAACAAGAATGACCAAAACAAATAAGGAGAGTAAAATGGTTTTAAGTTTTTTCATTTGTCAGTATGTATAGTTTGTTTCAATTTACCTCTGCCTGAATTTTTTAAATTTTTAACACCTCTGAGGCCTGATGTACAATTTCTGCATATTATAATCATAAAAGACGCCGGATCATCGGTTGTTTCAAATATGAAGTAAGATAAGAAAATATTTATCACAATAATAATAGGGTAAAATATTATCTCAGGGGTCATAGCGTTGAAATGGAAATAATACAGGATCAGAAAAAGAATGAAATATATTTTTAACTTAAATTAATTAACGTCATGAAAACTTTTAAACACATTTCGCTCATCGTGGCAGTTCTTCTGGTTGCTTTAACGACCCAGATTGCATCTGCAGGGAATCTTACAAACAAAAAGAAAAACGACCAGCAGGCTTTATTAATCATTAAAGGCAAGGTCGTTGATGCTGAAACCGGAGCTCCCCTGATCTTCGCGACAGTTGCCGTAAAGGAATCTAACGTCGCAATTGTAACAAACATAGATGGAGAATTCACTCTTAAAATCGGTGAAACGTTAACGGCTAAGAATCTTGAAATCTCTTTCCTGGGATATAAAAACAAAATTATCCCAATAAGCAGTATGAGAGATAATGGTTACAAGAATGTTATTTCGCTCGAAACAGCGCCTATTCCAATCAAAGAGATAGTAGTTAAACCTCTTGATCCTGTTGATATCGTCGAAAAAGCTATCTATAACATTGGAAAAAACTATGTGTCGGTACCAAACCTTATGACAGCATTTTACAGGGAGACCATCAGAAAGAACCGGACCTATGTTTCGATAGGAGAAGCCGTGGTTGAGATCTTCAAAGCTCCATATAATAATGATGTCCGCTTTGACGGCGCCAGAATATATAAAGGAAGAAAAAGTTCGGATGTTGAAAAAATGGACACTGTACTATTTAAACTCCAGGGCGGACCTGTAAGCGTTATGTCGCTTGATATTGCTAAAAATACTGAATCAATTCTGACAAAAGAAGCTATGCAGTATTATAACTATTCTCTTACAGGTGTTATTGAAATAGGTAACAAACCTCATTATGTTATTGATTTCATTCAGAAACCTTCAGTAGATATGCCATTATTCATGGGAAGCCTGTACATAGAAATGGATTCATACGCTATTACTGAAGCGGAGTTTGGGTTCAATCTTTCTGACAAAGAAGCAGCAGCATCAATTTTTATCCGGAAAAAACCGCTCGGTATGAAAGTAACTCCTGAAATTGCAACATACAGAACCAAATACCGCGAACAGGATGGCAAATTGTACTTTGCATACTCAAGAGCAGAAGTCAAATTTAAAGTCAACTGGACTAAAAAATTATTTAATACTTACTATACTACTATGTCAGAAATAGCAGTAACTGATCGTACTGACCAGGAAGTTATTAAATTTGCAGGAAAAGATAAGATTAAATACACTGATGTGTTTTCTGAAAAAGTCAGCGCGTTTTCTGATAAGGAATTCTGGGGAGATTATAATGTAATTGAACCCGACCAGAGTATTGAATCAGCAATCCGTAAACTAAGCAGAAAACTAAAGTTCAGCGACAGGGAAGAAAATAAATAAACAGGAAAAGATCAATGAACGGGGATAGTGAAATAATCGGGAGGATCAGACAAGGTGATGTCGGACAGTTTGAATCACTTTTCAGATCCTCCTACGTTTCCCTGGTAAGGTATGCCAAGACTCTGATAAAAGATCACGATACCGCTGAAGAAATTGTTCAGGATCTGTTTTTCAGAATCTGGAAAGACAAAGAAAAATTGAAAATTGAAAGTTCTTTAAATGGCTATCTCTTCAGATCGGTACACAACAGATGCCTTCATTATATCGAACATAACAGGGTTGTTGCGCAACACGTGGAAGAGATGTCACACCGGCAAACAGAAAGTCAGGAAAACCCGTCAGACATTCTCAATTACAATGAGCTCCAGGCAAAAATTGCAACGATATTGGAAAGACTGCCTGAACGATGCGGTAAGATTTTTTGCATGAGCAGGTTTGAAGGACTTAAATACAATGAGATAGCTGAAAAATTGTCTGTCTCGGTAAAAACAGTTGAATCGAACATGGGCAGAGCGCTTAAAGAATTCCGAAAAGAATTAACAGTACAATGAAAGAGATGAATAAAACAGAGAGATTTACTGATAAAGAGTTGGAGGAACTTGCCTCTCTTCTCTCAGGTGAAAAGAGTGAACAGACAGATCTCCTCAACCGGTTTATGGCTGATGACATCAATAATACCGGAAAACAGTGGAAAGAGTTAAGTACAATGAGAAGTGAAAAAGAAATTAATGTTGACAAAGCCTGGAATAGCGTTTATTCAAGGATGAATATAGAAGGTATTAAAAGAGCCGGTAGCTCTGCCCGATTAAGTATTATGAGAAGTACTTTTATGCGAGTTGCTGCAGTGGCTCTTATTATAGTAAGTCTTGGTATTACAACTGGTTATCTGAATAATGCCGGTACTTTCAGTAAAAAAATCGCGATTACGACAGGCAATGATCAGAAAAACCTTCTTGTAGCACTTCCCGATGGAAGTAATATATTTCTGAACCGGAATTCAGAATTCAGCTATCGTTCAAACTTCGGGAAACACCGGAGGTATGTAAAGCTTACTGGAGAAGCTTTTTTTGAAATATCAGCTGATGCTTCAAAACCATTCATTATAGATGCCGGTAATGCTAAGATAAAAGTCATCGGAACATCATTCAACGTCATTACAAAAAACAATGAGTCTGCTGTTGAGGTCTTTGTAAAAACAGGGACAGTTATGGTTTCCGATATTCCCGGTTCGCAAACATTATTGCTCGATCCGGGGTTTGTGGGAACTATGGATTCAAAAACATCAGGAAAAAAAGTTAACAGGAATCCAAACTACCTTTCCTGGAATACCGGACTGCTTGTTTACAACGGGCAAAAACTTGGCGTTGTATTTAACGATCTCAAAAGAGTTTATAATATGGATATTGTTGCTGACGATCCCGGGATACTTGAAAATACATGGACCTCTCCCATTGATAATCAACCTCAGACTACAATTATTCGTTTAATTTGTGCCAGCTTTAACCTTAGTTATACGAAAGATGGCAGTGTTTATCATCTTTCTAAAAAATAACTCACTATTGAAAAATGTCATCTTTCAATGGCAATATTGTAAAAAAAATTCCGGCTCTTGTACTGTTGATCTTACTGATTCCGCCAAATAGAGCAGATTGCCAGCAGGGGATTCTTGATTCAACATTTACCTTCAGGGCAGGAACAGTAAAAACAGGCAATGCTCTGGCCATTATCAGCCGGCAAACCGGTTACAACTTTACCTATGATAGCCGTCTCATAGATGCAGAGAAAAAGAGTGAGATGACTTTCACGGATACAAAACTTAGTGTCGTACTTAATAGTCTCATCGAAAATGATTCCCTTGTTTTTTCTGTTATAGATAAATACATTATTATTTCGCGCCCGGAAAAGCCTTACACACCACCGGCGGATTCGATGCGGCCGCGGGAAACAGATTATGTAACCGGAATTATTGTTGATGATGAGACTCACGAACCGCTGCCGTATGCCACAATAGCCTTAAAGAATAAGGGAAAAGGTACTGTTTCAAATAATAACGGTGAATTCGGATTGAAAATCACTCCGGATGTTATTAATGACACTCTTTCTGTCTCATATCTTGGATATCTTAGCAGGGAAATACTTGTGAAGCAGACCATTGGCAATAGCTTCAAAATCTCGATGAAAAGAGAATTCATTTCAATTCCCGAAATCATAATCAGAAATCAGATACCCCTGGAGATAATTAACAGGGCCCGGAAGGCAATACCTCAAAACTATGGTAATACTCCTGCTTATCTTACAGGTTTTTACAGGGAAGGCGTCTTGAAAAAGAATGAACTTCAAACATATTCTGAGGCAATATTACAAATTTACAAAAGCGCATATTCGGGATCTCTTTTCGGCGATCAGATTAAAGTATATAAAAGCAGAAAAATAGAAAACACGAATCGTGGCGACACCCTCGCGCTACGACTTAAAGCAGGGCTTAGCACATGCCTTGAACTTGATGGCGCAAAAAACATTTTTGACTTCCTCACTGTTGAAAGCATGCCTGACTATAGTTACAGGATGACAGATATTGTTACCTATGATGAGGAGTCAGCTTACGCGATTGAATTTGAACAACGGGAAAATGTCGATGTGCCTCTTTATAAAGGGACAATCTATATCAATACGGTTGACTACGCTATCCTTAATGCTGAATTTGAACTCAATCCGTCATTAATCCATAAGATGAAAGATTCATTCGTTTCGAATTCCTCACACGGATTTACTACCTGGCCCATATCAGTGAAGTATTCTGCCGGTTACAGGAAAGTGAATGACAGATATTTCTTAAGCCATGTAAGGGGCGACCTGGTTTTCTCTTCAAAGCGGAAGAAAAAACTCTTCAATACCCAATTCATGGTTTTCTTTGAACTGGCAATAACTGAAATAGATTCTAAAAATGTTGGACGATTTGACAGGGAAGAGCTTGCCCCTATTCATTCAATATTCTCAAAAACAATAACCAATTACGATCCTTTATTCTGGGGAAATCAGGATTTCCTCCGGCCCGAAGATAATCTGCTACAGGCTCTTAAGAACATGAATGTAAGACTGCAGGAATTCTCCAAATAATAATCTCGGATTGCGGATTGCGGATTGCGGATTGCGGATTGCGGATTTAAAAGAATTACTTATGCGGGATTTCAATCCGAAATCGCAAATCCGAAATCGCAAATCCGAAATCGTAAATCCGAAATATAATGTTGCTAGTACTTATCAATAAGCTGATACAGCTCCGTCAGATCAGGTGTAAGAACTATCTCTGTCCTTCTGTTCTTCTGCCTTGCATCGGGAGTATTGCGGTCATCCACCGGCAAAAACTGACTTCTTCCTGATGCAGTTAACCGCCTGGCATCAATTTTTGAACCATCAAGCAACACTCTTACAACCGTTGTGGCTCTTTTAACACTCAAATCCCAGTTGTCTTTCAGCTGACCGCTCCCCGGATTATAAGGCACATTATCGGTATGTCCCTCAATTGTGATCTGGATACCCGGGTTTTTCTCAAGAACACCTGCCAGTTTTTTCAGCGCATTTTTCCCATTGATATCAATATCATAACTCGCCGATTTAAACAGAAGTTTCTCATCCAGAGAAATATAAACCTTACCGTTCTTCATAGTTACAGTCAGTCCGTTGTTTTCAAACCCGAGTAGAGCTTCTGATACTTTGGTCTTCAGATCCTGAACAATCTTCTTCTGTGCATCAAGTATTTTTTCAAGCTCGGCCAGTCTTTCATTCCTTTTTTCCAGTTCAAAAGTAAGCTCATCGAGCGAAGCTTTTTTGGTGTCGAGAGTCTGCCCAAGCTGACGTAGAAGATCCTCCTTTTTCTGAAGGTTTTCCTGCGCTGCCTGTAGTTCTTTAAGAAGTTTTTGAGTCTCCGTGACATTTCCTTTTATCATCTCTTCCTGGGCATTTTGTAACTCGTTGTATTTTGCTGATATCTTGTTATAGTCTTCTACAGCCCTGTCGCGCGCACCCCGGGCAACTGTAATATCCTGCTTAACGGTATCCATCTCTTTTTCAAGTGAGCCAAGTTTTGCTTCCAGTTCCTTGTTCTGCATCTCAAGACCTATATTGTCGGTCTTGAAGGCATCTCTTTCATTCATAAATTGCTTGCTTGTATCCTGCAAACTACTGAACTTCTTTCCTGAAACACATGATACAGAAATCATGATTATCAGGATAAGACCCGTTATATGATAAATTGATTTATTCATATCTATATTTGATTTATACTATAACACCTGGCAAGCTAAATAAATTGTTTATGCAGCTTGATTTTCAAAACAAAAATAAGAAAATCCAACGTAAGCTTCGGTAAACACACGGGAATAAATAATTAGTACGCAAAGTGAGCTAAAGTTTGGAGTGAGCTAAAGTTGGGAGTGACTAAAGTTGGGAGTGACTAAAGTTGGAAAAGATGCAATATAATATAATGATAATAACTCCAGGCACTTTAGTCACTCTAGTCACTCTAGTGTCATGTCAACGGTCATATGACTGATAAAGTCTTTTTAGTTT